>CAXTDD010000299.1:0-4558 GCA_964242955.1 uncultured Rubrobacteraceae bacterium
CCGTAGTCGACGTGGATGGCCGGGGTGCCCATGAAGAGCTTGTCGGCCCTCAAGTTCTTTAAGGCATCTTCGGTAAGCGCGCCCAGCATGGAGAGCTCCGAGTGCCTGAGCGCGCCGCCCAGGACGATGACGGTGACGTTCTGGTGCGGGGCCAGCAGCGACGCGATGTTCAGGGCGTTGGTAATGACCGTGAGCCCCCGGCGCTCCGCCAGGTGTCTCACCATCTCGGCCGTCGTCGTTCCTCCGCTCAGGATGACCACGTCCCCGTCCTCGACGTGGCCGGACGCGGCCAGCCCTATCTCCCGCTTCTCCCTGCGCTGCAACGAGGATCTTCCAAGTATGGGCGGCTCCGGAAACCCCCGGTCCCGGCCCACGAGCCTCGGCGTCGCCCCGCCGTGCGCCCGCTCTATAAACCCCCGCTCCTGGAGCTGCGTGAGGTCCCGGCGCACCGTGGCCTGGCTCACCAGGAACCGCTCGCTGAGCTCCGTAACGGTCGCGCCCTCGTTCTGCTCCACGAACGCGACCATCCTCTGCCGCCTCTCCGCGTCGAGCACCGTTCAACCCTCCGGGACCGGCGTCGACCGCCTGGCTTCCAACCGCCGGCCGGACCCGGACCCTGGAGAACGACGCCGAGTAAGAGTCCTTTTCATCCCCCACGCACGCCTTCCCCCAGTCGCCGTAGGGGCCGCACCCCACTCCCGCCAGGAACACGAGGACCCCCCTTCGGAGCCCCACCTACGGCCACGAGCACTGCCACCTCTCATCGGTCGCCTCGAAACATTGGCGACAAACTACACTAGTTTTCGTTTACGATCAAGTGAGGTTGCTCGTATCTGATTTTTTGCTTTTGTCGGCGCTCGTAGGACGACAAGCAACAGGTGGAGTGCCGGGGTCCCTGGCCGCCCGACCTATCGCCCGACGCTGGAGCGGTGTGAGATCTCCTGAAGGTTCTCCCAACCCATGCCGCGCCGACCTTCTTCTATCTCGTGGACGACGTCGAGGACGGCCGCGTTGAAGGGGGTAGGGATGCCTTCGGCGTTGCCGGTGGCGATGACCTTCGCCACCTGTTCGTCCACTTCGGACTTCCTCTTCCTGACCTTCAGGTCGCGCCAGATGCCCATGTGCTGCTTTATGGAGTGGCGCCAGGTGCTGGCGAGATCGTCGAGGGTCTCGTCGGCGCGTTGCTTCCAGCCCTCGCCCAGCGCGAACGCCCCGGGCCGGAACTCGCCTATGGGCTCAACACGAACGGCCTGCGTGCGGGCGACGGCGTGGGTCTCGGCGCAGATGCTTCGGGAGAGACTCCGGCCTAGCGGATCGTCGAGCACCCCGGCGACGGGGGCGTCCACGCAGGAGACCAGGAAGCCGAGCGAGCCGAAGACCAGCTTGCCCCAGAGGTAGCCCCAGATGTTGTCCGTAACCTCGGCCGGCATGGCGGCCTCCAGGACGGTCTTCAGGGTCTCGACCCGCGGGGTACGCCGGCCATCGAGTTCGCCGACGTGGATCGGCGCCTCGTAGCCGAGTTGGATGACGCCGGGCTCGATCAGGTCAGCCCCGAAGTGCACGAACGCGCCGACGGTGCGATCCCTTCCGATGAGATCCGCTATGGTCGTCTCGTTCAGGCCGTTCTGCAGCGAGAGAACCCATCCGTCCGGGGCGAGGAGGGGTGAGATCTTCTCCACCGCCGAGGCCGTATGGTGCCCCTTGACGCACAAGAACACAGGCCCGAGTGGCCCGCGGAGTTCCTCGGCGGAGATTATCGGAGGACGGAGAGTTCTCTCGCCCCTGCAACCCATGAACCTCAATCCTCTTTCGGTCACGGCCGCCACGTGCGCCGGATCGGCATCCACGAGCAGGACGTCGTGGCCCGCCTCGTGGAGGTAGGCGCCGACCGTGCCCCCGATCGCCCCGGCCCCAACGACCGTTATGCGCCCTCCGCGTAGATCCAGGTTCTCGGCCATCACGCCGGGATCTTCACGCCGTCGCTCACCGTCCGAGCCCGCGTCGCAGTTCCCGCGCGGCGACGGCGAGCTCGTGCATGAGGCGGTTGCGGCGGCGCACGAGAAGGACGAGTAGCTCCGCCTCCTCGTCGCCGCCCGGTTCGGTGGACGAGAGCTGGTCGACCGGGGCCAGGAGCGGCAAGGGCGGTTGGCCGACGGCCGGGTCGTGCCCGTAGGGGTCCGAGGCCGCGTAGTCCAGGCGGACCAGGCTCTTGTCCGCGCGCATCAAGACCTCGTTAACGCGCGTGGCCGACTCTCCTTGAGACTCTGCTGCGTACATCCCAAATCTGGCGGCGAGGTCAGCCACCTCCTCGGCGCGGGAGACGGCGGACGAGAGATCGAAGCGTCCTTCGGCCTTCTTCTCCCAGTCGCGCAGGTGCGTCAGCAGCTCCTCGGCAGACGCCCGGAGATCGAGCGGGAGCACCGCTTCCGAGAGAAAGCGGTGGGCGCTGGCGGCGTAGATCCTCGCGTCCCGGGCCAGCAGTTCGGGGTCCAGCTTGTCCGGGGTGTCCTCTGTGGTGTGCCACCACCACCCCACCCCTCCGCCCTTGGCGCCCGGTCCGCCCAGGAGGGCGGTGACGTCCCCCGCCGAGGCGTCCTGGCCGGGGGGCTGCTCCGAGACGAACATGAAGAGGGAGGGAACACCGAGCGCCATGAACGACTGGTCGCCCGAGCGGCCGAAGCGCGAGCCGCCGAAGTCTTCGCCGGTGACCTCGCGCACGGCGTCGGCGGCCACAGACTTCGTCTCGGCCATAGCCTGGCCCTCGGTGACGACCGTGGCGCCCCGTCCCCCGGTGGAGTCGACGTTGAGGTGGAGGACGCAGTTGTCGTCGAGATCCTCCCAGAAGTTGTCCGCGTACCAGGTCGAGCCGGCGTAGCGGCCGTGGGAGTGCCCGGACCAGAAGGCGAGCCTGAGGCTGCGGCGCAGGCTCTCCCTCTCCGAAAGCAGCACGCGCGCCACCTCGAGCATGAGGGCGTTGGCGCTGCCGTTGTCCATCGCGCCGCGGTGCCAGGAGTCTATGTGGCCGGAGAAGAGTACGAACTTCTCGGGTTCCTCCGTGCCGTCTATCTGGGAGACCAGCGTGGGGATCTCGCGCCACCCCGTCGAGACGCGCGTGGTGAGGTGGATTCCAGGAACGTCATGCCCCTCGCACGCCGCGCGCAGCGTCTCGGCGCCGGCGGCTCCGACGGAGGCCATCGGGATCTTCGGCAGGCGCCCGCGGTCCTCCGGCGTCGGCGGGCCCCAGAGGGTGGAGACGATCATCTCGTGGACGTGCTCGTCGGCGTTGGCGAAGACGCAGGCGGCGGCACCGGCCTCCTCCGCCGCTATCGCCTTGCCCGGGATGGCTATGCCGTCGACGAGCACGGCCTTGCCCCGTACGTCTTGGCCCGCGTAGTCTCCGGGCGCCCCCGCCCGGACGTAGACGAGGGGAAGCTCCAGGCCTCCTTCGGGCGTGGGCGGCGCCATGGAATGGGTTATGGCGGGCACGCTCTCGCCCTCCACGGAGAGCTCCGCGCTCTCGGGGAGGCTGATGTACGCCCGGGCGACGTGCCGCGTCGTCCGCAGGCCCAGGCCGTCCAACGTCTTCTCCACGTGGTCGAAGGCGGCGCGCTCCTCTTCGGTTCCGGAGAGCCGGACCCAGCGCGCTATCTCCTCTGTGTCGGCCATCAGCCGCTCGGCAGAGACTGAGCCGGCGATTCTGCCCCGGGTCTCGCTTTGTTCTGTCATGGGCGTCTCCTTCGCCGTCGGGGGTTCAGAGCGTCTCGAGCAGGCGTGCCACGAGGGCGGTTCGCAGGGGGATGCTCTCGAGATGGACGTGCTCGTGGGCGGCGTGCGCGCCCGCGCCCACGGCGCCGAGGCCGTCGAGCACCGGGGCGCCCACGGCCGCGCACAGGCACCCGTCGCTCGCGCCGCCGGCGAGCCCTTCCGCGAGGTCGAAACCGAGATTCGCGGCGAGGTCTCTGGCGTGCTCGTAGAGCCGGCCTATCTCTTCGCTGCGCTCCATGGGGGGCCAGATCTCACCTCCCTCAACGTCGATGCTGGCGCCCGGGTTTCTTGCTGTAAGGCCGGAGAAGACGCCCTTCATCCGCGCGGCTTCGGCGCGCGTGACGGCCCGGACGTCCACCTCGCCGGAAGCCTCGGCGGCTATGACGTTGTAGCGGGTGCCGCCCTCCACGACGCCGACGTTTACCGTGGTGCCCGAACCTTCCGGATCGGAGTGGCCGTGCAACCCGAGGACGAGCCTGGACAGCTCCTCCACGGCGCTTACGCCGCCCGTCGGGTCCAGGCCCGCGTGGGCCGGCTTGCCGGTGACGCGGACCCTGTAGCGGCTAACCCCTTTGCGGGCCGTCTTGAGCGCCCCTCCCAGGCTGGGCTCCAGCACGAGCACGGCCGCCGCCCGGCGGGCCTCCTCTTCTATGAGGCTACGGGATCCGGGGCTGCCGATCTCCTCGTCCGAGTTGCACACGAAGACGAGGGGCCTGCGGACGCCGAGGACGTCCCTGGCCGCCCTGACGGCCCAGAAGCCCTGCACGAGGCCGCACTTCATGTCGAAGACGCC
>CAXTDD010000300.1:0-4543 GCA_964242955.1 uncultured Rubrobacteraceae bacterium
CTCCACGACGCCGACGTTGACCGGGGTCTCGACGCCGTACTCACGACCTTTATCTACCACGGCGCCGTTTATGACGTCCACCTCGGTCTTCAGCCCCCGTTCGAGGTCCTGGAGCATCGAGGCCTTGGTCGCCCCAGCGTAGCCCATAGCCACTTCGAGAGCGTCGTCTATCTTCGCTCCGTCCTCGGGACTGCGCACGACGAGGTCCCCGGCCTCCACCCCGAGCACTTTTTCGAGCTCCAGGCCCTGGGCCATGCCAACGTCGTAGCCCTCGCGCCAGAGGGCCAGGGCGGCCTCGCGTCCGTCGGGATCTTCTACGACCTCCCGGTACAGCAGGCCGGAGACGGCGCCGAGGCCTGAGAAGGCGCTGTTGACGAGCAGCTTGGACCAAATCTGCCCTCGAATGTTC
The DNA here is from genome assembly GCA_964242955.1 of uncultured Rubrobacteraceae bacterium. Lineage (GTDB taxonomy): Bacteria > Actinomycetota > Rubrobacteria > Rubrobacterales > Rubrobacteraceae > Rubrobacter_D. Next base: position 410 of record CAXTDD010000300.1, read on the forward strand.
TCCGTCAGGCGCACGTCTTCGACGGTGCTGAGGACGTCGGCTAGCAGGCGGGTGCGGTCCCGTACAACGCCGTCGGGCTCGCCGATCACGAACGGGTTGCTGGTGGTCTGCGCCAATCGGCCGGGCCCGAGGTTGGTCGAGCCCCACTCTACGGTGCCCCAGATCAGGCTCCCCTCCCCAACGATGCCGGCAACACGCTCCTGCACGAGCCCGTTGCACAAAGAGACGTAGTTCTGGGCAACCCCGCGCTGCGCGAGGGGAGTCAGGGCATCCTCCAGGTGCGGGGCCTTGAGCGTAACGAGGGCGAAGTCGAAGGGACCGGCGAGCCTATCCGGGTCCGCGTTGGCCTCCAGTTTTACTTGATGCTCCTCGCCCAGCACATCGATGATAAGGCCAGGGTCGCGCATCCTGGCGACGTGCTCCCGGTTGGCGTCGAGCACCGCGACCCGCCGCACCCTTCCTGCCATCCTGGCCGCCACGACGCCGCCGATGGCACCCGCGCCGACGACCAGAACGTCCGCGTCTATCATCTCTTCTCCTTGGTGGCGGTTTGAATCAGGAGTAGAAGTCGGGGGCCTTCTCGAACTTGGGCCATTCCTCGGGGTCGTGGCCGGTTACGAGGGTCGCGCCGTGACCCTCGACGATGCGCCGGACCTTGCGGGTGGAGTTGGCGACGTCGGCGGCAGAGTGGATCAAGCCGGGGAGCGCCGCCTCGTTGTAGTGGTCCATCGTGTAACAGGCGTCCGCCGTCAGCATCATCAGCCCCTCGCCGGGCAGATCCACCAAAACGGACTGGTGTCCGGGGGCGTGTCCCGGCGTAAAGAGGGTCTTTATCGTCCCGTCGCCGTAGAGGTCGTAGCCGTCGTCGTGTTCGCCATCGAGGTAGATCCAGCGCACGTCCCGGTCGAAGTCCTTGCGGATGTAAGCCGGCTTCTGGAACCAGTCGGGCGTGAAAGCGTACTCCAGCTCCCGCCGCTGCACGACGTACTCCGCGTTCGGGAAATGCCCTATAGCCCCCGAATGGTCCAGATGCAAGTGCGACTGGATGACGTACCGGATCGAGGCCGGGTCCACGTCCATCCGCTCCAACTGGTTCACGACGAAGTCGTCCTCGGTCATCACCGGATCGTAGGCGTCGACGACGGCATCCCAGTGCCCCCGGGCATCCTGGGCCACCTCCAGCGCGTTGCCGCCGTCGTAGAGCACGTTCCCGCGCGGATGCGTGATCAGAAAGAAAGGAACCGGGATCTCATACGGGTCCCCGAGCCCCTGGTTCATCTTGATGAACTGGACCTGGGTCTTGAGGCTGCCGCACTCGAAAAAATAGACGCGAAGATCGTCGGACATCGGGTTCTCCCTTCGGTCGAACTGCTATTAGCTGTTAGCCTTTAGCACTTAGCTATTGGTTTTTTGGCGGTCGACTCTCTCGTACTCGGGAGCCGTGCCCGCACCATTCCACCTCGCCGCGCCATCCCCCTCACCTGAGCGGGAGAGCGTCCCACCAACCATCAACTGGCTAAAAGCTAACAGCTAATGGCTGATAGCTAGAAATTCTCCATCGACTCCCGCAGGATGTTCGCCAGGTCCTCCTCCTTCACCTCTTTCGGTGAACCGACTAGCAGGCGCTGCTGTTTCATGGCGCCTTGGACGAGGTCGTCTATATCGTCCTCGGTGTAGCCGAGCTCGCGGACGCCGCTGGGGGCGCCGGTGTCTTGCATCAGGCTGATGAGGATGTTGGGGAGGGTGTTCTCATCGGGGTTCTCGATCCTCTCTCCCGCAAGCATCTCCGCAACCTCGTTGTGTCGTCCGGGCATGGCGTCGTAGGTGAATCGGAAGGCCGCGGGGGCGGTGACTATGACGGACCAGCCGTGCGGGACGAAGGGGTGGTCGTCCGGGTAGCCGGGCGGCTGCCACTCGTGCTTGAGGCCGGCTATGGGGTAGGCGCAGGCGTGCGGGATGTGGACGCCCGCCGAACCGAAGCCGACGCCGGCGAGCGACGCCCCCAGCATCATCGCGCCCCTGGCCTCGACGTCCTCACCGTCCTTTACGGCCCGGCGGAGGTACTTGCCGCCGAACTCCAGGGCCTTGCCGCTCCACATGTCGGCTATGGGGTTGGCGCCCTGGTAGGGCGGACGGTCGTCGGGGCTGTCGGGTTTGGGACGGGCGTCGTAGGGCTTGGAGAGGAACGACTCGGCGGCGTGGCAGACCACGTCGAGGCCGCAGGAGGAGGTCACCTCCGGTGGCAGGGTCATCGTGAGGAGCGGGTCGACGAGGCCCCGGTCGGGGCGGAGGTACTGGTGAGAGATGCCGGTCTTTACCCGCTGGTCCGGGACGTCCAGGATGGCAACGGTCGTCGCCTCGGCGCCGGTGCCGGCCGTCGTCGGGATCGCGAGCAGCGGCTTCAGGGGGGACGGGGGTTTCTTGCCGTCGCCGACCGGGGCGTTGACGTAGTCCATGATCTCCCCGCCGTGCGTGGAGATCAGGTCGCTCACCTTCGCCGTGTCTATGCTCGTCCCGCCCCCCACGGCCACGAACCCGTCGAACCCGCCGTCCCTGGCGAAGTCCGCCGCCGCCTGCAGCGAATCGGCCGTCGGCTCGACGCGGGAACGGTCCCACACCTCGACCTCGACACCTTCGGCCTCGACAAGCTCGACGATGCGGCCCGTAATGCCGGCCTCGATCACCCCGGGATCGGAGACCAGCATCACCCGCCCCATCCCCAGCCGCCTGACCTCCCAGCCGACCTCCTCGGCCGCCCCACGCCCGTACTTTATGGGCGTGGCCTCCATGGTAAAGATGGTCTCGTTGCCGTTCGCGCTCACGCGGTTTCCTTCCCTCGGCACCCTTCCCGATGCCCCGGCAATATAACGGCATGGCGGATTTCGTGCCGAAATCCGCGCCCTTAGCAATTAGCTATTAGCCTTTAGCTGCGTTGGCGCCAGGGATCTGCGGCTACGAGTAGAGGAGGCCGACTCGACACCACTCAAACGCCTACATCCCAACCTTCACCTACGAAGGCGAGGAAGGCTCACCGTATAAGGCCCCGAAGATACCTCCGATCCCCTCTATCGCACCAGCCCAAAGCTAATAGCTAAGGGCTAAAGGCTAATAGCTCCCAAGGTATATGCCGTCAACACATAAGTTTCCCTTTAAAGTATAATTTTCCCAGAAGCACACTAAGTAGCGTATGCGAGGGAGGTTTTTCGGTTGACGGAGGAGCGAGGGTCCCGGTCGATGATGGACCCCACGGATCTGTGGCGGCAGTGGTACGAGACGAGCACGAGGCTCTGGTCCGACGCGGCGCGCGGGGCGCAGGGCGGGTACGGGGATCCCGCGCAGTTCTACCGGCAGTGGTTCGACGGCGCGCGCGAGATGCAGGAGCGCATGATCGGGGCCGCGCCCCAGACCGTCGAGGCGAACCCGGGCGTGCAGGGCATGATGCAGCGCTGGTTCGAGGCGTCCACGGCGACCTGGCAGAAGGGCGCCGAGCTCGGCCATAACGCCCTGGACCTTCTGCCCCGCTGGACGCAGATGCTCGAGGAGGCGCGGGACAACCTGCTGGCCGGCGGGAACCTCCCCACGGACCCCCTGCAGTTCGCGACCCGCTGGTACAACGCGACCAGCGGTCCCTACGCGGACTTTGTCGGCGACGTCATCGAGCGCGAGGAGTTTTTGGAGCCGTCCAGCCAGTTCCTCCAGAGCTACGCAGGCTTCTATAAGGTCTTCAAGCGCAACTCCGAGGAGTACCTCAAGAGCCTGCAGTTGCCCGTCCGCTCGGACATCACGCGGGTGGCCGGGCTCGTCATCAACCTGGAGGACAAGGTCGACAGGATCGAGGAGGTCCTCGAAGACTTCGAGTACACCTCGGCCAAGCCCGCGACCGCCGATTCGGTGGAGGCGCTCGAAGGCCGGCTCGACCGGGTCGAGGGCAAGCTCGATAGGCTGCTCGCGGCGCTGGAGAACGGCAACGGCGCATCGGCCGGGACCAACGGTACCGTCGTCGCCGAGGTCAAGGCGACCGACGCGGCGCGCAGGAAGGCGCGGGAGATGGGCGTCGACCTCGCGGCCGTGGCCGGCACGGGGACGGACGGCCAGATCACGGACGACGACGTCCGCAAGAAAGGGGACAGCTAG
>CAXTDD010000301.1:0-4539 GCA_964242955.1 uncultured Rubrobacteraceae bacterium
GCCCCGGATGGTCGCCGCCTCCCCCGCGCTCCTGACCCCGGCGGCGCGCAGGAGCTTGAGCAACCTCTGGAAGACCTCGGTTGTCGCCGATGCGTCGGCCAGCGCGCGGTGGTTCGGCGCCTGGCGCACGCCGAAATGCGAGACGAGCGCGCTCAGGCGGTAGCGCCTGAGGCCCGGCACCAGGCTCCGGGCCAGCTTCAGGGTGTCGAGAACGGGGTTGGGCAACGGCACCCCACCCCGGGACGCCGCGACGAACCCGCAGTCGAACTGGACGTTGTGGCCGACGACGATGGACCCCTCGACGAACTCCTCGAAGCGGGGCATCACCTCCGAGATGGGAGGGGCGTCGGCGACCATGCGGTCGGTGATGCCGGTCAGGCGGACGACGAACGGGTCTATCTTGCGGCCGGGGTTCACGAGGGTGGAGAACTCGTCCACGATCCGGCCGCCCACCAGCTTGAGGGCGCCGATCTCCGTGATACCGCCCCCCTTGCCGGCGGCGGACCCCGTCGTCTCCACGTCGAAGACCACGTACGGCGCCTCCTCGAGCGCGAGCGCCGCCACGTCCACGGTCCTCAGGGTATCGTCGTCCCAGGCAAACCTGGGATCGTCCGCGACGAGCTTCTCCACCAGGGCCCTGGCGTCCCCGTTGGCGTCCGGGATGGAGAGAAAGCCGGCGCAGACCTCCTCCGGGCCGACGGGCTCGCGCTCCCTTACGAAGCCGTAGAGGCTAATGGACGTTGACCTCTGCTTTGGCCTGCCCGTTCACCGACCCGGCCTTCGCCGCCGCGGCGATGGTGCGGGCCTGGGACTCCGTGACGCCGGGGATGGAGACGAGGTTCTCGAAGGTGTACTCGTCGTCGAGCAGGCCGCTGGCGAGGACCCTGGAGCGCGTCTTCATGCCCACGCCCGGCATCTTGGTGGTATGGAACAGCTTGCCGCGCTGGATGCGCAAGGCTTCCACCCCGGCGAGCTTCTCTCCGTCTATGAGGACGCGCTTGAGCGTGTCGGCGAAGAGCTCGATCTGCTCCGGGTAGTAGACGCCCCGGCCCATGAGCGAGGGCGTCATCGGCAGCGGGTGGAGGAGGTTGGCGTTCCGGACGGTGGTGTGTCCCGGCGGCTCGCTGGCCCCGAGCGGGTCCGGGTCCCCGAGCCTCCTTGCCTTCTCGGCGTGCTCCCAGACCTGCTCTTCGAGGTCCCTCCCGAGGTCCAGCTCCGTCTGGACCGGGGCGCCGCGGAAGCGGTCGTTGCGGTTGGCCGCGTGCAGGAACCGGCGTCCGCCCTTCTCGTTGTCGTGGAACTCGATCGTGGCGCGGGCCCGCTTCTCACCCATGCCGGGCACCCGGGCCAGGTTCTTGACGTCCCCCTCCTCCAGCAGGCCCCTGAGGTCTTCGGGGTCGATGGCCTCGGCGGCTTTGGCCGCGGCCCGCTTGTCCACGCCGCGTACCAGCTCCAGCATCCCCTGGACGGATGCGGGGCACACGCTGCGCCTGAGGTGGTTCATCTTGCGCACCGCCGTGAACGCGTTGTGGTGCTCCCAGTGCCACACGTACTCCCTGACGCGCTCGACGGCCGCCGAATCCTCCGGCACGAACTCGATCGTCACCCCGTTCCCGACGTACCGGCCGTAGGCCCCCGGCATGTGCTCCGCCGGAAACATAACCTGCACTTTGACCGAAGGCGAGTAGAAGGAGAAATTCACCGGAATCCCCGGCGCGACCTCCTTCAATAACCGCCTGCGGAATACGCTGTCTTCAAAATCCGAGTCAAACATAAGGATCGTATTCTACCATCGGACCCCGATTTCCCGATCTAGAATTGGGCTTAAAGGTAGGCTTCAGGTTGCAGGTTTCGAGAGGGGCATCCGGCATCAGGTTTCAGGCATCAGGGCTGCGACACGGCACGTTGGAACGTAGGGCGCAGGAATGCGGCAGAGATCCAGCAGCATCGTTGCGGCGTCGCAGTCTCTCAAGTCGCTAAAAGTACTTTTCCTGAAGCCTGTAGCCTGAAACCCGATGCCTCAAAGCAGCCTCTCTTCGCGCAGGACTATCGCCTCGACGGGCTCGCCGGCGCGGACGCCCTCGGATTCGGGGCCGATGAGGGCCAGGGCGTCGGCCTTGGTCAGGGAGCTTACGAGGCCCGAGCCCTGGGCGCCGACGGATTCGGCCCGCCAGCCTTTCTCTGTACTCTCAAGGCTTACCCTCATGGCGTGCATCCTGCCGAACGTGTTGGCGACGTCCTCCTCGAAGTACACCGGGATGCGCGGCCTCTTCGCGTCCTTCCGGCCCATCATGCCCATCAAGGCCGGGCGAACGAAGAGGTCGAAGCAGACCATCGCCGAGACGGGGTTGCCTGGGAGGCCGAAGAAGCGGGTCTCGTCCCGTTTGCCGTAGAAGAGGGGTTTCCCGGGCTTGAATTTCACGCCCCAGAAGACCTGCTCGACGCCGAGATCGAGCAGCGTGCTCTTGACGAGGTCCTTCTCCCCCACCGAGACCCCGCCGCTCGTCACGACCACGTCCGCCGTCTCCAAGGCCTCTTCGATGGCGGCGCGCAGCGTCTCCGCTTCGTCCGAGGCGGCGTAGAGGCGGCGGGCCTCGGCGCCGGCCTCGCGGGCCTGGGCGACTATCGCGTAGGAGTTGGAGTCGAAGATCTCGCCCGGAGATAGGCCGCGCGTCCCCGGCTCCACGAGCTCCGTCCCCGTCGAGAGCACGACGACCTTCGGCCTGCGGTAGACGGGCAACGTCCCGTAACCCTGCGTCGCGGCCAGCGCGATCTCGGGCGCCCCGATCTCGACCCCCGCCCGCAGGATGGTGTCCCCTTTCCGGGTATCTTGTCCGGATTCACGGATATTCTGCCCGGGAGAAGCGTCCTTTTTTAGCTCGAAGGTCTCACCCCAGCCGGAGGTGTTCTCGACCATCACGGTCGCGCCGGCGCCTTCGGGGATGACGCCGCCGGTAAAGATCTTGATAGCTTCGGCTTGCCCGACGCTCTTCTCCGCCGGCCGCCCCGCCGGGGCCTCGTCCACGACCTTAAAAGTCCGTCCGGCCTCCGCGTCCACGCTCCGCACGGCGTAGCCGTCCACGGCGCTGTTGTCGAACGGCGGCGAGTCTACCGTGGCCCGCAGGTCCTCGGCCAAGACGAGGCCGAGCGCCTCCCCGAGCGGCGCCTCCTCGGCGGGCAGTTTGTGGGTGTTTTCGAGCACCAGACTCTCGGCGTCCGGGTACTCGATCAACTTCTCGAAGAGTTGCATGTCCTTACCTCTTCCGTACGATTTTGGTCCCCAACGATACGCTAACACACCCACGCGACGGGATCGCCGCCGAGGACACGCTATCCGTGGGCGTCGGACCGGCGGACCACGACGACCACGACAGGACCGAGGCACAGTGGCAGGGTCCCGCCAACAGAAAGGGCACCAAGCTGACGACGGCGCACACCCGGTAGAGCGAAACCAGAATCATCGTCAGCCCGTACGTTGCTAGAGCCCCGACCGTCAGGACGGAGGGTAGGAGCACGAAAAAGTCCCGGACTCTCGACATCAAGATCCCGTCTTCGCGTGCCGGATCATCCTCGGCCGTCCGAGCCCGACGCGGCTACGGCCTCTATCTCCACCAACTGCCCCTCGTAGCCGAGCATCGACACGCCGAGCAACGTGCTCGCCGCCGCGGCGACGGGGGACTCCTGAACGACGCCCCACACGTCCGCGAGGTCCTTCCGGTCTTCGGTGACCACGTACACGGTCGTCTTAAGTACGTCCTCCCACCCCGCGCCTGCGGCCTTCAGAGCCCGTCCCAGGTTGTCGAGTACCTGCCTCGCTTGAACGGCCGGATCGCCCGGGCCGACGAGGTTGCCTTCGGCGTCGAGGGGGACCGCGCCGGCGGTCAGGACGAGACGGTCACCGGAGGAGGCAGCGACGTGGGAGTAGCCGGGGGGCCGGGCGAGGCCTGGGGCATCGAAGCGTTCTGTCATGAGGGTTTCCTCAGCTACGGTCGCGGGCGTGTTCCTCGAAGAAACTTCCGACGGTTCTGTCCGAGCGCCGGAGCGCGATGGCGGAGGCGAAGCCCGAGCAGATCAGTAGCCCGCCCACCAGCACGAACGGCGAGAAGGCGACGAGACCGAGCAGACGGTTCAGGGAGAAGAAGGTCATCGCCAGGCCGTACGTCGACAGCGCCCCACCCAGGAGGAACATAGGCGTAACCACGAACAGCGTCCGAAGCCCGGAGGAGCGGGCCACGACCGCCGCGAGCGACCGCCGAACGAACCCGATCATCGAAGTTCCCAACCTCTGCACGTCTGTACGCGCGTCCTCATATCGGAGAGGTTACATCAACCACCGTCGGGAAGAAGGGCCATCGCCCGTCCGGGACCACCGGAGGAGCCGGCTATCTTGACCGGCAAAAAGACGAAGTATGCCCCACGCACCGGCAAGTCCGAGAGGTTGGTCAGCAACTCGACGTAGCGCATCCCGCGTTTCAACCCTTCCTGGTGGACGGGCACGCCGTCGTGGGCGCTGCCGATGCTCGGCGCATCGATGCCTAC
>CAXTDD010000302.1:0-3704 GCA_964242955.1 uncultured Rubrobacteraceae bacterium
GCCATCTTCTCTGTCTCGGACGGGTCCCACCTCGGCAGCTTCTCCTTGTAGCCTGGCGCGGGGTTGCCGCTCCAGACCTGATCCCACTCCTCAAGAAGGTCGGGGAACGTCGAGCTCCAGGCGCCGAAACGTCCGTTCCACTCTTGCTCGAGCTCGCGGCCCCGCGACGCCTGGTTCATGTGCTCGTAGACTTCGTCGGGGACGACGAACTGCTCGTCGGGGTCGAGGCCGAGCGCCTCTTTGGCGAGGCGGACCTCATCCTCCCCGAGCGCCGCGCCGTGGGCGGCGGCGGTGTCCATCGCGTTCGGGGCTGGGTAGGCGATGTGCGAACGCACGATTACCAGCGAAGGGCGTCCCTCCTCGGCGACGGCGTTTTGGGTCGCCTCGGCCAGGGCTTCGAGATCCTCGGAGTCAGCGACGTGCTGGACGTGCCACCCTTGCGCCTCGAAGCGCTTGCCCTTGTCCTCGCCGTCAAAGGAGATGGCGGTCGTGCCGTCGATGGTGATGCGGTTGTCGTCGTAGAAGTAGACGAGCTTGCCCAGGGCGTTCTGACCGGCCAGGGAGGCGGCCTCGTTGGAGACGCCCTCCATCAAGTCGCCGTCCGAGCAGATCGCGAAGACCCTGTGGTCCACGATCTCGTGCCCGATGCGGTTGTAGCGGTCGGCCAGGAAACGCTCGGCCATCGCCATCCCCACGCCGTTGGCGAAGCCCTGCCCGAGCGGCCCCGTAGTAGCCTCGATGCCCGGCGTCAGGAAGTGCTCCGGGTGGCCCGGCGTGATGGAGCCCGACTGACGGAAACGTTTGATCTGATCCAGCGGTAGGTCGTAGCCGGTCAGGTGCAGCATCGAATACTGCAGGATAGAAGCGTGCCCGGCGGAGAGGACAAAGCGATCCCTGTCCTTCCAGCCCGGGTTCTCAGGATTATGCCGGAGGAACTTCGTGTAGATAGTGTACGCCAGCGGGGCCATCGCCATCGCGGTGCCCGGATGGCCGTTGCCGGCCTTCTGCACGGCGTCCATCGCCAGCGTCCTGACCGTGTCGATGGAACGCCGCGCCACGTTTTGTTCGGTCTTGAGATCCAACCTATTCTCCTTCACCTTAGTATCCCCCGTCCGGGGAGCCAAAACTAATGTTCCTCGACTCCCGACAACCGAAACCGGCTCGCCGCCACAAGTTCCTCCCCCATTGTATGTAATGTGGGATGCTGGTGGAGAACCGGGGAGGTCGGGAGTCGATACCTTCGGACCCGGGCGACCGCGGTCTTCTGGTGGCTGCAGGACGGAGGGTACGCGCGTTGCTCCTCATAGATCCCGCCGGACTGTCACAAAGAACGGTATGCGCGCACGACCTTTCTCCGCTGGAGCCTTCTTTCCTGTATCGATCACACGCTCCGTGTGACATTTCTCCCCACGTCATGTGACGTTTGGGACGATATCACGGTGCATGTTGTGCCGCAAATGCTGTCCGCCGGTCTGTTCTTCAGCCCCAGAAGCCGCCGGGCGCGAAGAGTTCGTCGACGCACTCGTCGAAGATTCCGGTCTCGGCGGCCAGGTCGAGGACCGTGTACCTGGAGCGGATCGTACGCGCCCGGGAGTACGTCGCCCGCAGCTCGTCGCGGCCCAGGCCGATCTCCCCGGGGCTCGTCGGGCACCCGGCCTCGCGCAGCATCTCCCGTAGTTGCCCGGCCGGCATCAACTGCTCTTCCAGCTTGCTTCGCAGGCCCGGCCACAGCCCCCGCAGCATCTCCAGCCGCTCCGCCAGCTCGTCGGCGTCGATGTACTTGGCGAGGCTCTGCTCGACGGCGGCCTCCTCGAGCTCCGGTATCGTATGCGCCGCCCGGACTTCGCGCTCGACTTCCTCCTCCGTCGGCCAGGAGTCGCGGATGGAGGCTATGTCGAGGTCGGTAAGGTCGCGTTCGAGGATGCGCTCGTAGAGGGCGGCTATGGCGATGGAGCCGACGCCGACCTTGAAGCCGTGGGAGAGCGGCGGGTCGTCGTCGCGGCCGAGGCCCTCGCCCTCCCAGAGGTGGCTGAACTGGTGCTCGGCGCCCGATGCCGTGCGGGATGACTGGTAGGACTGCATCGCGAGTCCGCTCATGACGAGGCCTTCGATGAGGCTGTCCATCGCTTCGCCGTCGCGGAGCTTGTCTGGGGCCCCGATCCAACCTCGCAGGTGGTCCTGGACCATCGACCAGCCCTTCTCGTCGATGGGCTCGACCCCGAGCGCGTCGGCGATCAGCCAGTCCGCCCCCGACGTGACCTTGCCGAGCAGGTCGGCGTAACCCGAGGCCGTCATCCTGGCCGGGGCGCCGACGAGCACGTCCACGTCGGATACGACCGCCGTAGGCGCCGGGCAACTGAGCGTCTGCTTGTGGCCGTCCTTCTCTATGGAGGCCCCGAAGGCCGTGTAGCCGTCCATCGAGGCGGCCGTGCCGACGCACATGTAGGGCCTCTCGCACTCGTGGGAGGCGCGCTTGGCGATGTCGTTGAGCGTGCCCGACCCGACGGCCACCGGGATGGCGTCGTGCTCTTTGAGTGAATCGCGCAGCTTCTCGATGTTCGCGTACTCGGCGTAGAGGGTCGGCTCGGCGGGGAAGACGTAGGGCTCCAGTTGCTCGACCCCGGCTTTATCTAGCCGCCGCTGGACCTCTTCCCCCGCGACCCCGAGGGTGTTCCCGTCGGCGACGACGATGGCCTTGCGGCCTTCGAAGCTCTGTTTGAAGACGTCTCCGACGGAGGCGAGGGCGCCGGCCTCGATCACGACCGCTTCCGTATCGGTGGCTTCTTCGAGCGCGGCGTCTATGCGTTCGTCGTTCATACGTTGCCCCCTCGCTAGCCTGACAGGTCCACTTACAGTCTACGCCCCCCCGGCCGCAGGTTCGCCACCGCCCGCGACATGCCGTTCGGTCTTGTGCATGACCTCGCGCATCTGCGGATACGCCTCCAGGTAGCGGTCCATGTAGAACTGGTACTCCTCGTGACGGTCGGGGTCGGGCTCGATGGTGTCCGCGGTGTGGACCATGTGCCCGGCGGCGGTCTGGACGTCGGGGTAGATGCCGGCGCCCACGGCCGCCAGCATCGCCGAGCCCAGGACGGGGCCGTCGCTCACCTCGGTGAACGCGATGGGCACGTTGGAGACGTCGGCGTGCATGTGCATCCACAGGTCGCTCTTGGCGGGGCCGCCGGAGACGACGTTGAGCCGGGGCTCGAAGTCCTGGCCGCGCATGGTGCGCAGGATGTTCTCGGTACCGAAGCAGATGCCCTCGATGATGGCCCGGAAGACGTGGCCCGGAGTGTGGCTCAGGGAGAGGCCGAACATCATGCCGCGCGCCAGGGGGTCGGTGTAGGGGGAACGATTGCCCTGGAAGTAGTCGAGCACGATGAGCCCCTCGGAGCCTATGGGCACGTCGCGGGCCAACTCCGTCAGGACGTCGTAGGTGTCGACGCCGCGCTCTTTGGCCTCAGCCGCCGCGTCGCCCGCGAACTGGTTCTTGAACCAGGCCACGATGGAGCCCGTGGAGGTCTGGCCGGCCTCGATCGTGTACTGGCCCGGGACGATGGCGTCCGTGTAGGCCCCCCAGAAGCCGGGGTCGTGGATGGGCTCGGAGGTCTGACCGATCATGACGTGCGACGAACCGGTTATGAGCGCCATCTTCCCCGGCTCGACCACCCCGAGCCCGAGCGCCCCAACGTGCGCGTCAACGC
>CAXTDD010000302.1:3714-4294 GCA_964242955.1 uncultured Rubrobacteraceae bacterium
TCCTTGCGTAGCTCCCCCACCACGGCGCCGAGGTCCAGGACGTCGCCGGGGAACTTCTCCAGCAGGTCCCCGGCATCCACCGCGTCATAGAGGCTCTCCGGGTAGCCGTCAGCCCCGCGGTCGTAGTAGTACTTGGCGCTGGCTATGTTGATGGAAGACGCCCACTCGCCGGTGAGGCGCTGGATCAACCAGTCGCCGCAGTCGCAGATGTGGCGGGCGTTCTTGTAGACGTCGGGCTCGTTGTCCTTGATCCAGAGCGCTTTGGGGAGACCCCACTCGGCGGAGACGGCCCCGTAGCCGTTGTACTTGAGGGCGTCGTTGTGGGTGCCGGCGATGCGGTCCGCCTGGTCCGAAGAGCGGACGTCCATCCACATGATCGCCGGCCGCAGGTGCCGGTCCTTGTCGTCCATGGCGAGCACGGTGCTGCTCATCGCGTCCATGGAGATGCCCGAGATCTCCCCGGCCGGCACACCACTCTCCTCCATCGCGCTCCTGACCGCCGCCACCAGACGCTCCCACCACTCGTCGGGGTCCTGCTCGGCCCAGCCGGGGCGCGGGTGCTTGAGCGAGAACTCCTTCT
>CAXTDD010000302.1:4304-4525 GCA_964242955.1 uncultured Rubrobacteraceae bacterium
CGAAGGCTATCGGCTTCCCCTCCCGCTCGAAGATGCCGGCCCAGGCCCCCCCCGTCCCGAAATCAATGCCTAAGAGGTATGGACCCTCGGCCATCGCCGTTCTCCTCTCGTCTCGAATCGCCGTCGTCGGTCACGAAGTATTCTCCCAGACACGGCCCCCCGGAGGCCACACAACGCACCACCGGTCGCCTATCTCACGTCCCCGAAGTCGGGATCCCCAC
>CAXTDD010000303.1:0-4518 GCA_964242955.1 uncultured Rubrobacteraceae bacterium
TCATTCGTCGAGGAGCGCGATAAAGGCGGCGCGTTGTTCGGCGGTGCCGACGACGCTTACGCTGTCGCCGGGTTCCAGGGTGAGGTCCGGGCCGGGGTTGGTTATGGCTTCTTCGCCGCGCACGAGGGCTACGATGGAGGCGCCGGTCTTGGAGCGGACGCCGAGCTCGCCTATGGCGCGGCCGGCGAGGGAGGGGTTCTTGGGGACCTCGATCCAGTCGCTCTCTATCATCCTGGAGGCGCGCCGGAGCCGGGCCAGGCCGTCATCGTCCCTCCCGTCCTCTTCGGAGATCGGGGCGTAGTGCTCGCGGCGCACGCCGTCGGAGAACCGCTGCACCTCGGCCGCCCCGAAGCCCTGGTTTATGAGGGCCTGCCGCCCGAGTTCGAGGCCGGCCTCTAGTTCGGGCTGGACCGCTTCGTAGACGCCGAGCCGGCCGAGGTCTTCGAGTTGCTCCTCGCCGGCCGAGCGGGCCACGATCCTCGCGTGCGGGTTGAGGGCCTTCGTCCGCTCGACCACCAGCCGCGATCCCATAGCGTCCGAGGTGGCGAGCACGACCATCCTGGCTTCCCTGATGTTCGCCGCCTCCAGCACGGGCTCCGCCGCCGCGTCGCCGTAGACGAGGGGTATTCCCTGATCCTTCGCGGTCTCGACCTTGTTGGGGTCCACGTCTATCACGACGAAAGGCTGCTCCAGGCGCGCGAGCATCCGGGCCACGAAGCCTCCTACCCGCCCGAAACCGACGATCACGACGTGGTCCTTGAGCTCCGTGTCGGGCAGATCCACCGTCCTGGGCGCGGGCGCCGGAAAACGCTCGCGCCAGCGGGCGTAGAGCGGGGGCGCCGCCCGGGCCGCGAACGGCGTAAGCGCCATCGTAATTACGGCGGTCGTCAGCGCGATGGAGTAGGTGCTCGAAGAGAGGACGCCCTCGCTCCTCCCCAGACGAGCCAGCAGGAAAGAGAATTCCCCGACCTGGAAGAGCCCGAGCCCCACGGCGAACGGGACGATGTTCACGTACCCGAAAGCGCGGGCGACGCCGGCGAAGATGAGGCCTTTGCCGAGAAACACGGCGAGCACGACGGCGAGAACGACCGGGGCGGAGGCGAGCAGGAAGGCGGGGTCTATGAGCATCCCGACGGAGACGAAGAAGAGCATCGCGAACACGTCGCGCAGGGGTCCAATATCCGCCAGAGCCTGGTGGCTGTAGTCCGATTGGGAGAGGACGATGCCGGCGACGAACGCCCCGAAGGCGAAGGAGAGGCCGAAGACGTAGGTGCCGTAGCCGACGCCGAGGCCCGTGGCTACCACGGAGATCAGGAACAGTTCCCGCGAGTTGAGCCGCGCGACCCGGCCCATCAGCCACGGAAAGACCCGCGTCCCGAAAAGGGCCATGGCGCCGAGGAAGAGGGCGGCCTCGAGCGCCGCGATGCCCAATGCCGAGAGCCCCTCGGCCACGTTGCCGAGTTCGGGCAGCAGCACGAGCAGCGGCACCACCCCCAGGTCCTGCACGACGAGCATCCCGATGATGACCCGGCTGGAGAGGGTTCCAAGCACCTCCTGCTCGGAGAGCGTCTTGAGCACGATGGCCGTGCTGGAGATCGAGAGCAGGGCCCCGAACCAGACGGCCTCGTGCCACCCGAGCCCGAGCAGCGCGGCGACCCCGTAGCCCAGGGCGATGGTCAAGAGCATCTGTATGGGCGTCCCGATCAGGGCTATCTTCTTTACCGGCGCGAGCGCGCTCAACGGGAACTCCAGCCCGATGGTGAAGAGGAGCAGCGCCACCCCGATCTCGGCGAGCAACTCTATCTCGTGGGCGTCGCCCACCGTCAGCCCGCCCGTGTTGGGACCGACGATCACGCCCGCCAGGATGTAGCCCAGGATAAGCGGCAGCCCGAGCCGACGCGCGATGATCCCGCCAACGAACGCGGCGACCATGATGAGCGCGATGTCCCCGGCTATGCCCACGCTTTCTCTATACCAGACGCGGGACGCGTCTGGTAGCACGCTTCGGCTCCGCCTACGCTTTCAGCCCAGCGCTGCGCGCCTTTCAGCACGCTCCCTCCGGTCGCTTTCAGCACGCGGCCTGTCGGCCGCTTTCAGCTTTTTCGGTGGACAGCGTTACCCGAAGCGTTTCCCCAAACGGTTCCGGGGAGGGCGTCGTCGATCCTTGTTCGGCTTGCGAGAAAGAGTCCGTACCGAACGACTTTAGCTGAGAGCGTAGCCCGAAGGGCGAAGCGTGCTGAAAGCCTCCGAAGGAGGCGTGCTACTTTTCCAGCTTTCCCGACTCATCCACGGGGTCCGGGGCTCGCATCGGCTCTTCTCGCAGGTAGGCGGCGCGGGCGATGACGAAGGCGGAGATGGGGGTGGTTACGACGAGGAAGGCGGCTATGAGGGCGACGCGGTAGATT
Source organism: uncultured Rubrobacteraceae bacterium (assembly GCA_964242955.1). Lineage (GTDB taxonomy): Bacteria > Actinomycetota > Rubrobacteria > Rubrobacterales > Rubrobacteraceae > Rubrobacter_D. The sequence continues at coordinate 2,406 of CAXTDD010000303.1, forward strand.
ACCTGCGGATCGCCGGTGACCGCGGAGGCGAGGCACAGGGAGACGACGCCCAAGAAGACGGCCTTGCTCATGGCGTGCAGTTTGGTGTAGGGGTCGGGCATCCGGATGGCGCCGTACACACCGACGGTCATCACCAGGACGCCCAGAAGCACCAGGGCGTCGGCGAGGTACGGGACCACGGATGAGATCGCATCCCCCACTAGAAGATCCTCCGCTCGCCATGGTAGCGGGCCAGCGCGAGCGTCGCCAAAAACGCGAGCAGCGCGAGGACGAGCGCGGCGTCCAGGTAGTAGGGCGAGCGGTTCGCGTCGGCGTAGAGGATCAGCAAGGCGACAAGTATCAGCGTCGTCATGTCGAGGGCCAGGATGCGGCTGGCCGTCGAGCGCAGCCGGATGACCGCGCCCACGCCGACGACGAGCAAGACGGTCATCCACGCGAACGCCAGGTAGAAGACTACTTCGTGCAACGGGACCTCCGATCGGGGCTCACGGGAACACCTTGCTCTGGTAGCGGTCGTAGAAGTCTTGCTGCTGCCGGCGGAAGGCCGCCGGATCGCCGGCGTCTATGACGTGGATCAGGACGGCCCCCCGCTCCCCGTCCACGTCCACGAAGAACGACCCTGGCGGCAACCCGGCAACCACGGCCCACACCGCGACTCCCGCCGGCGTCCTCCGCCCGATAGGAACCTCTACGATGCCGGGCTTCTTCAGGGACCGCACGTGCAGCGTCACCAGCGTCACCTCCCAGGTCCCCACGACTATCTCCCTGAGGACCGCGAGGGAGAACGGCACGAAGGCGACGACGCGCCGGGGGAGGGACGGTCCACCGCCGGGCCCGTCCGGAAAGGCGAACCGGCGGGCAGCGAAGACCAGCGCCGCCGAGAGGAATGCCCCGAAGAGGAGATCCAACGGGTAGAAGCTCCCGAGCGCGAGCGCGTAGACGAGGGTCAAACCCGCCACGACCGCGACGTACCGCGTCATCCGGAGCCCCCGGTCAGGACCCGCGCCGCGGCCTGGCTCAGGTAGACCAGCGGCTCGGGCCAGAGGCCCAGGACGAGCAGGAGGAACGCCAGGGAGAGGACGACCAGGCGCGCGCCCAGCGGACCCGGTTTCTCCCCGCCCTTCGCCGGGGCGAGGAAGCGGCGTTGGTAGACCTGGAACGCGTACAGGAACGAGAGCGCGCTTCCGACGAAGACGAGCGTTACGAGGGCCGCGCCCGTCAGGAGCGAACCCTCGGCGATGGCGGCCTTGAACACGGCTATCTTGCCGACGAAGCCGGCGGCCGGGGGGACCCCGGCGATGGAGAAGGCCCCGACGGCGAAGGCCGCGCCGACCAGCGGACCGCGCAGGCCCGCAGCGAGGAAGACGACGCCCTTGTTCAGGGAGTTCACGACCGAGTAGAGGACGGCGGCCGTGAAGCCGACCGGGCCGCCGACGCCGAGGGCGAGGAGGATGTAGCCGACCTGGCCTATCGCGGAGTAGGCCATCACCTCGGAGGTGTCGCGGCGCGAGATCGCCTGGAGGGCGCCGTAGATCAGGCTCGCCGTCCCGAGAACCATGACCGCGACCGACCCGAGTGCCAGCTCGCGTGGCAGGATGCCCCCACCGAAGCGCAACAGCCCGTAGCTCCCGATGTTCGCCAGGGCCCCGGAGAGGATGGCCGCCACCGGCGCGTGGCTCCCGACGTAGACCGCCGGCAGCCAGAAATGGAAAGGGAAGAGGCCGAGCTTCAGGCAGAAGGCGGCGAAGATAACGGCCGCCACCACGATCACGGAGGAGGGCTCCAGCGCGTCCGTCCTGGAGGCGATGGTCTCCATGTCCAAACTCCCCGTGATGCTGTACAGCGCCGCGATCCCGATAAGAAACACCACCGAACCGAGCAGGTTGACGACGGCGAAGATAAACGCCGCCCGCACCTGGTGATCCTCCTCCCTGTACCCGGCCAGCACGAAGGAGGCGGTCATCGAGATCTCGAAGAAGACGTAGAAGTTGAAGACGTCCCCCGTCAGAAACAACCCGTTGAGCCCCGCGGCCACGAGCAGTACCAGCGGCGGAAAGGCCCGCCAGCGCACCCCGAGCGCAACCTCGTGGAGCAGCGAGGCGAGGACCACCAC
>CAXTDD010000304.1:0-4513 GCA_964242955.1 uncultured Rubrobacteraceae bacterium
CGTCTCCATCTACACCGGCAACGGCAACGTCATCCACGCCTCCAGCTACTACGGCAAGGTCGTCGAGAGCAGAGAGAGTGACCTCCAGAACTTCTGGGGCGCCAGGCGCTTCGGGTCCCGGTAGAGCACCGGAGCCGGTCCCACCCCGGTCCCGCGCCCGCAACAGCCCTAGAATTCAGGCGGAGCGATCGGAGAGCAGAGGAAGCCGAGTACGGATAAAGAGTTGCGCGAAACCCACCCGGCCCCGTAGAGACGTCCCGGTGGGACGTCTTTGGTCGCGATCACCGGATGCGATTCCCGGAACGCCGCAGATCAACCAGACCCAGTATGAAACCCAAGAACGGCCGCGCTGTCGGCCGTCGGTCCCCGTCCCGTCCGCCGGGTTCAGGTAAAGGCAAGCCCCTCTCCTGCCGACAAACTCTTTACGGCGCAGGAGGCTGAGCCTTCCGCGCGGAAGGGTTGTCGTATGCCCGGGGACCGGACGGTGGGGCCCGGGGCTAACGAGACAGGAGGGCTGCGGGTGAAGGTTCTCGTGGTGGACGGGCATCCCGCCATGCGGTTAGGCCTAAAAGGCCTGCTCGGCGTGACGGGCGACATGTGGGTGGTGGGGGAGACGGGCGATGGGTGCGAGGCCCTCGACATCGTGGAAGAGGTAGATCCTCACCTGGTCATCGTGGGTCTCAACCTCGCGGGCGAGCCCGACGGCGTAGAAGTCTGCTGGCAGCTCAAGGCCCTGCCCCGGCCGCCCCGCGTCCTCGTGCACACCTCCTACAACTTCACGGCCGACGTCTCGTCCTGCCTGCTCGCCGGCGCCGACGGCTACCTCCACAAGAGCGCCTGCTGCGAAGAGTTCCTCACCACCGTGCGAAGGACCGCCCTCGGCGAGCGGGTCTGGCGTCCCGGCGGCGGGCAAACCCCTGCGAATGCCGGAAACGTGTGTCTCACGCCGAAAGAGAAGGAGATCCTGCTCCTCATGCTCCGCGGCCTCTCCAACGCCGAGATGACCCGGAAGCTCTACCTGAGCCTGCCCACGATCAGGACCCACGTCAGGAACGTGCTGAGAAAGCTCGGCGCCAAGAACCGCAAAGAACTCTTCCAATCCCACGCGCTGGAGGCATAAGATCATCCCCGGAGGCTGATGCCCCGCTTCGCGCCCACCGGCATTCTGTCCCAACAGAAAACGGCGTCCGGCTAACGACGGAGGTGTGCGGTGCAGGACAGATCGGTGGACACAGAGGTTCAGGGCGACAAGCAGCTAGTCCTGGGCTTCGACGCGGGGTGCTTCACGTGTAGCGACCTGGCAGCCCGGATCGAGGATCGGGTAGGCGATAGGCTCGCCGTCCGCAACCTTAACGACCCCGAAGTGCAAGGCTGGCGCAAGGAAGCCCTCGGCGAAGACGCCAAGTGGGCGCCGACCCTCTTCCATATCGAAGACGACAGGATTCAGGCATGGGCTGGATGGAGGATGGGCTGGGCCCTCAGCCGCGCAATAGGATTCGCGGCGACCTGGCAGGTCATGCAGGCGCTCGGAGAGGTCGGCGCTGCGCCGAGAATCGAAGAGTCCGCCGTCGTCGAGAAGCTGCCCGAGAAGGCTGCTGATGCGGTGGTCGGCATGACCCGAGGCCGGTTCCTCAAGGGCGTGGGCGGCGCCGCGGTGGCAGCATCAGTTATGTCTGGCAACGCGTTGCTGCCTTCTGCAGCCGAGGCCGCAACCTCGACGGGAACGCGCGAACAGCGAAGGTTAGCGATACTGATCGTTCAGTCCTCGAAAATCTATAAGCATCTGGCGAATATGCGAGCCAGTATCGGAGCCAGGTACGATTTTGGTCGTGCCGTCATCAACATCAAGAACGGCATGGGAGCCGTGACGGTGCGCTCCTTAAATCGCAGGAGGAGCGTCATAGCCTTCTTCCTCGTGAACCTCAGGCGCAAAATGGTACTCAAGTTCCTTACCATGCCGGTCACCCCGATAAACGACGGCAAGGAGGTCGGCGTGACGCTTTGGTCTGAGGGAAAGGCCAGCAGGCGCCACCACCGTACTGTGATAGGCAAGGACTACGTCATCGACGAAAACGGCCGGCGATGGGGTCACAAATCCTTCTTGGAGAAATTAAAGCAAGACAGAAGCGACCTACAGGCTTCCTCGGTGCCCGACTCGAAAATCACAACGCAACAATGCCTGGGTGTCATAGGCATCGCTTGCGGCGTCTTGGTAACCGGGGCCGTTTGCGCAGTCGGTTGCGCTGCGCTAGGCTTCGCGACGCTTGGCACCGGTGCCGTACCCTGCGCCATACTGTGTGCCTTGATAATGTTTATAGACTGCGACAGGATCACGGCGCAGACTTGCAGAACCGAGCCGCTGATCCCGGCCAATAATTGCCCTCCGGACTTCGGAACGGCGTCTTCTATAGGTTACTGCTGAGGGCTCGGAGGCGACAGCGGTTTGACGGGGTGCCGGCCGATGGGTGCCCGGCGCTCAAGCCCCGCCGGATTCGAAAATGGGGACCGGATCCGGCGGGGGCACTCAACGATGGTACGATACGGAGGCCGACGCGATCCTCCGGTTCACGAATGGGTCTTGTTGTGAGACGACAACAGCAACGCTGGTACGATGTTCTCGCCTTCGTCGTGGTTCTTAGCGTCCTGTGCGGGGTATACGGGTACCTGCAGCTCAGCTCGGTGGCGTGGGGGTTGGTATTCGCCGCGGCGGCCGTACCCTCTACGTTGGTCAGCCTCTTGATCTACCGGTGGTTCTTCACAAACGGACGGTGATCGCTCTATTGCGGCCCCCCCTTGTGGTGCGCCGTGGTTTAGCTCTAATTGCTTGTCCGACAACTTGTCTCCGGGGCATCCACCGTTTTGCTCTATAGCACACGCGGTGTCATGGTGCGATGTGGATGACCTTGTCTTTCGCGGAGTTTGCTCTGAAGCCATAGAAGCCGCACGAGATTGATCAAGGCTGAAGGCCAACGGCCAACTGGTCGGTAGCGCCACTGACCCCTCAGCAATGACGGTTCGTGTCGGCGCAACTCCGACGTCCAACCGAGTTGCCTCCCAAACTCGGTGAAGGAAGGTAGAGAATCATCCTTTTGGGATGAGGCTAATCTGCCCTTTTAGCAGCACACTTTCTAAAAAGTCGAGTGAATCCTTTCAGGAAGGGGTGCGAATGGCGCGTCGTGTACGAACACTCTCCGTGGGGTTGCTGACACTGTTCTTGGCAATGTCGCTCTTCGTGGGTTCTAGTAAGGCGCAGACCGAGATCACCAAGCGGACCGGGTTGCCCGAGGAATTCCAGAAGTCCTTCGGCATTACGCCGGTACGCGAGGAAACAGAAATCGGCGAGGTGACCGAGGTCTCGCAGGACTCCCTGCCCAGCGCCGATAGTCCGGTCGCTAAAGCCTCCGAAGAGTGCCACCGCCAGCCGGTCACCATGGTTTATGAGGACAACAAGGGACCCTTCATAAAATTCACCGGTGTCAAGCTCTGGTGCTACGATGGGGGTGAGGTTACGCGGGCCGGCATGGACGTGGAGGCTTGGATCCGCCCCGACGCCCGCTACGAGGTTGGACAGGACGGCTACCGTTACGTGCCCTCCGGATTGAAGAAAACTGACCGGTTCCTTACCTACAACGGCCGCCGGCACGGCGCCCACGAGAGCGTCCGGATCGGGAGGTTCGAGTGGCGCGTCCACGGCTTCCCGCGGGCCGCCCAGGTGTTGAACCCTTACGTCTCGCGCACGGGCCGGTACAACGGCGCATGCGATGGCCCCAAGCCCAGGGACGTTTCGCCGAAGGTCGCCGCCGTCAGGCCGGCCGCGGGGGCGAGGGGGGTCTCGCCCTCGGCCAACGTCGAGGCGGTCTTCTCGAGGCAGATGGAGGCGAGCACCCTCCGCGACACGACGTTCTTCTTGCAGAGGAAGAGCTCGGGCCTCGACGTGAGGGGCAAGATCCGGTACGACGCGCGTAGTAGGAAGGCCGTTCTCGACCCGGCGCAGAACCTCCCCGCCGGGACCTACACCGCGACTGTCTTCGCCGGTCCGTTCGGGGCCATGACGACCGAGGATGACCCGCTGGTTGCCAACAAGACCGGGTCCTTTCCCGCCCCCCGGTAGCCCCGGACGATCGCGGGTGAGGCGGGGCCCCGGGCACCCCATGGGCCCCCCCCCACGCTCTGCTTCGCGCGAGCCAAAAACCCCTTCATTGGGATCCCTGACCCAACGGATCTCATCCAATTGGGATGATGGCCTCGCGCTCTCGTTGGAGCATTCTGCTGCCGGGCGCGAACCTTCTAGCGAAAGGGACGAGAGTGGAATACACGATTCTGAGGACTGTCCATCCTGCCGTACGGCATGCCTTGTCCGCTCTGGCAGCCGCATCCGTGACCGCAATAGCCGTTCTGTTGCTCGCCGCGCCTACTACGGCGCAGCCCGCCGCGCCCGATGCGCCGCCCAAGTCCGATCCCATCGGACCGAACCCGCTCGGCCCGCCCACGGTGGAACGGGTGCCCGCGGCGG
>CAXTDD010000305.1:0-4498 GCA_964242955.1 uncultured Rubrobacteraceae bacterium
GTGCTGGGGGGAGAGGACCCGAGGTGCGCCGTGACGTGTGACCAGGCCCGCGACGACTGCCGCGACCAGGCCGGAGGCGCCGAGCTGCTCGGCTGGGATCGCGGCCAGGAACGGGACCGTGAAGGAGAGAGCGGTGTTGACGGTCGCGTCCTGTATCCGCGCCCGCACCATGAGGTTCAGCCGCCCCACCACGAACCCGATGGCCGCGGGGACGGCGACCGCGTAGAGGAAGTTCACCACCACCCCCCACAGCGTCACCGAGACCACGGCGCCGGCGACCGCGGAGCGGAGGATGACCAGGGCGGTGGCGTCGTTGAGCAGGCTCTCCCCCGCGAGGATCGTGGCCACCCGGGCGGGCGCCCCGGCCCTCTTTATGATCGGGGTCGCGACCGCGTCGGTGGGGCTGACGATCGCGCCGAGCGCGATCCCCCACCCGAGACCCAAGCCGGGGATCATCCAGGAGAAGAACAACCCGAGGATCAAAGCGCTCGCCACCACGAGCAACACCGACAGGGCGCCGATGGCCGGGAACTCGCGGCGGAAGTCCATCGCCGGCATCGACACCGCCGCGGAGTACAGGAGCGGCGTCAGCACGCCGGTGATGATCCACTCCGGCTCGACGTGGACGGCGGGGACGAACGGCAGGAAGCTCGCCCCGATGCCCACCGCGACCAGCAGCAGCGGCGCCGCGACCCCCAGGCGGGGCTCGAGCATCGTCGCGGCCGAGATCACCAGCAGCGCGATAACGACGTCGATCAGAATTTCCACGGCATGCATGGTGATACCCCCCTCAAGATCGTCGGCCTACGTTTCCGCTCCGTTGCTCCTCAGGATTCCTACCGTACAGAGGACCCGAGATGGTGTATTTACCCGACGAACACCGCGGCCATATTCTCACAACCGCAAGGCGCGCGACCATAGGGGAAGCAAGCTCGGCGTCGGCGTCAACCCCGATACGACCGCTCCGTGGAGGCGGGACCGCCCGACGCTGCGGGACCTCCGAAGGTCGGTCACGCGCGACGGTAGACGGCCCGCTCCGCGCAAGAGGATGCGCGACCTCGGAGGAACCCCGGGCGACGGTTCGCCCTTTCAGTAGCCGCATCGATCGACCGCGTCGCGCAGGGCCTCCCTCCCGCCCGAGCGAAGCACGGGCCCGTGGGCGAACATCACGGTCCCGAGACCCTCCCCGAGCAGCTTCTGGGCCGAGCGCCTGGCCAGCGGCGGGTCCGCGCAGAACGGCTTCAGGACGCCGACGCGGACCTTCCTGTACAGGCACCCGAAGGCGTCGGCCGTGAACAGGAGGCCGTCGGCGTCGCGCAGCAGCGAGACGTGCCCGAGGGTGTGCCCCGGCGTGGCGACGATTCTGAACCCGGAGACCAGGTCCCCCTCGCGCAAGACCTTAGCTACCGGCGCGGCGGGAGGCACCTGGTTCCGCATCACGAAGCGCCAGAGCGGGGCGCTGGGGAGGTCCGGCGGGCGCGCCCCTGAGACGATCTTTGCCTCGTGCGCCGCCGCCCCGACCTCCGCGCCCGGCGCCCACTCCAAGAGCCCCTTCAAACCCCCGGTGTGGTCGCCGTGATGGTGGGTGAGGAAGATGCGCTTGAGGTCTCCCGGTCCCGAGCCGAGGGACGTCAGGGCCTCCTTTATGCGGTCCACGCTGCCCGCGACGCCGGTGTCCACGAGCGTCCAGCCGTCGTCGTTCTCGAGCAGCAAGACGCTGATGGCGTTCTTCGGACCGATGGCGTCCACCCGGTAGACGCCGGACGCGACGACCTCAGGTACGGTCATGCGGGATCACACCCCTTCCGATTCTCCCTGCAAGGCCCGGGCCCCGCTCCGGGCTCCCAGTTACTACTCTTGGCAACATCTTCTCCTCCCTTTTTTCGTGAGCTTTCCGCCTCCGCGGAAGCGCGATCGGCTCCGGATCGCCGCTTTCTCCGGAACGCTGCTTCGTCCTGACAGCCGGCATCTTACCGGCGAAGCGCATCGAAGCTCCCGGACACTTCGTGGACGCCGCCTACCGGCCGTCCGTCGGAAGCGGCGACCCGTTCGCCGCCCGAACGGGCGAGTTGCGGAACGCCAGCGGAGAGCCCGCGTCCGTTACGGGAACCCGACACGAGTTCGTAGAGTTCCTCGAAGGCGGCGAGGGTGTCCTCGATGTCGTGGCGCCCGACGATCCGCAGGCTCTCCTCGCCCATCAGGGCCCTTTTGCCCGCGTCGGAGAGGACCTCCGTCAGCCGGGAGGCCAGGGTTTCTACGTCGCCCGGCTCGAAGAGGTGGCCGTTCTCGCCGTCGTGGACCAGCAGGGGCAGCGCGCTCGCATTCGCCGCGACCATCGGCTTGCCCGTCGCCATCGCCTCCAGCGTGACGATGCTCTGCAGCTCGGCCACCCCAGCGTTGCAGAAAACGTCCGTGGCCGCGTAGGCGCCGGGAAGTTCCCCGTCTTCCACGAAGCCCGTGAAGATCACGTACCCCTCCACCCCTATCTCCTCGGCCAACTCTATAAGCCTCCGGCGCTCGTGCCCGTTGCCGACGACCACGAGCTGCGCGTCCACCAACCGGCGCACCTTGGGCAGGGCCCGTATCAGCTCGTCCACGCGCTTCTCGGCATCCAACCTGCCGACGTACATGAGGGTGGGCCTGTCTCCTATGCCGTACCTCCGCTTGAAAGCGTCACCGTCGTTACCGGGGCTGAAGCGGGAGAGGTCCATGCCGCAGGAGACGGGCAGGACCGGACCCCTCACGCCCTCCTCCTCGGCCAGGATTGCCGCGAAGGGGGTAGGCGCCGTCACGATGTCGGCCTGGTTGAAGACGCGTGCGAAGTCGCGCCACGCCAGGTCCGCGACGGCCCCCTCCGTCCTCTCGGGCAGGCCGAGGTAGAAGGTGAGGTCTCGACCACCCCGCCACGGGTCACCACCTCCGAGTGGAGAGTGGTGGAGACGCAGAGCACGTGGATCTCGTGGTCCCTTTCCGCGAGCCCCTCGGCCAGGCGCTTGGTGAAATAGGCGGCGCCGTTGACGTCGGGCGGGTAGGTGTCGTTGACGATAAGTACATTCATCGTTGTCTCCCTTGGGAAGGTGTTTGCGTTGGGTTCTGGCTTGCGTTTTTTGGTCCCCGATCCGGCCCCCGAGTGAGGACCTTCCTGGCGACCAGCAGGTAGGCTATGGGCACGAGGGCGAGCAGCGCCACCGAGGCGAGAGGTCCCGGTGCCAGTCGCCCGGCGAGGGCTAGCGCCTGGTCCCCGGCGAAGTAGCCGAAGAGCATCAAGACCCCGGCCTTCGGGACGGTAGCCGCCGCCGTCCACCCCAGGAAACGCCAGTAGCCGACCTTGGTGAGCCCCGCCGCAACGAACACCGGCACCGCCGCGAAGTCCGCGACTTTCGCCCCCACCAGCGCCTTGCCCTCGTTGCGCCCGAACGACGCCTCCATCGTCGCGAGCTTCTCCCGGGTGAGGCCGAGGCGGGCGAGCAGGCGGCCGGCGCGGGTGGCGCGCCGAGCGGCCGATCAGGTAGTAGAAGGTGTCCCCCGTAAGGTCGGCCGTCACGGCGACCGCGTAGGCGACGGGCCAGCTCATGAGGCCCGCGGCGACCAGCAGCCCGGCGGCGATGGTGGAGATCGGGCCCTCCAGGAGGACGAGCGGGAAGAGGAGCAGGTAGGGGTGAGCCCCCAGCAGGTTCAGGACGGCCTCGACCGAGAGGCTCATCGCGCGCTTTCCTCCTTCGGGGCCGCGTCGAGGCCGACGGTGGCCGTACCCGCGCGGCGGAACATCCAGGTCTCCAGCCGCTCCCTGTAGACGAACCCGAGCGCCAGGACCACGGCGACGGCGGTGCCGACCGAGATCCAGACCGCCGCCGAGCCCGTCACCCACTCCGACGCCAGAAGCGCCGTCATCGTGCTACCCGGTATCCTCCCCACGACCATCAGGACGAGGAAGCGCCGGAACTTGAGGGCCGAGAGCCCCGCCAGGGCGCACACCGCGTCGTCGGGCACGAAGGGGACGAGCAGGACCACGAAGACCCACCAGCCTCTGGCATCGAGCATGCCGACGTATTTGCGGAAGGTTCCCTCGCCCACGATCCGAACCACCAGCGCCTCGCCCCACCGGCGCGCCGCCAGGAACACCAGAACCGAACCGACGATCGATCCCGCCAGGCTCAAGGCCAGCCCCCCAGACGCCGAAAATCAGCGCGCCGGCCAGGGTGACGGGCCCCGCGGGTATCGGGGAGACAAGTACCTGGGCCACCACAACGAAGAAGTAGACGACGGGCGAGAGGGCCCCGAACGAGAGGACCCAATCCTGGATGCCGGCCACGTTGATGTTGCCAAGCAGGGAGACGAGGCCGCCGAGGTCCGAGCGCAACCCCGGCGAAAGCAGGAAGAGGAGGGCCAACGTCCCGACGACCGAGAGGAGCTCCGCGGTCCAGAGCCCTCCCGTCGTCGGGGTGGCCGGGGAGAAACCCCGCCCCCCCCCCCCCCCGGTACCCACCCACCGAGGCGC
>CAXTDD010000306.1:0-4489 GCA_964242955.1 uncultured Rubrobacteraceae bacterium
TGCAGGAGCTCTCCAAGGAGGGCGAGGCCGGGCAGCAGAAGATCACGCAGTACACGAGGTATTTCACGCTGGCGCTGGCCGTGATCCAATCGACGGCGATGGTCTTCTACTTCAGGGCGCCCTCCACCGGCGGCGCGCTCGCGGGCGCCAGCATCCTGCAGCTCGTCGTCGTCATCTTTACCTTGACGACCGGCGTCATGCTCACCATGTGGATGGGCGAGCTCATAAGCCAGCGGGGCCTGGGGAACGGGATCTCGCTGATAATCACCGCCTCGATCCTCTCGCAGGCGCCGCTTGCGATCCGGACGCTCATAGAGAACGGCAGCGTCCTGGTGATGGTGGTCCTGGCGCTCCTGGCGATCATGATCATCGCGGCCATCGTGTTCGTGAACGAGGGCCAGCGCCGTATCCCCATAACCTACGCCAAGCGGCAGGTCGGGCGCAGGATGAGCCAGGGCGGGACGACGTACCTGCCCCTGAAAGTGAACATGGCGGGCGTCATCCCGATCATCTTCGCCTCCTCGCTGCTCTTGTTCCCGGTCGTGCTGGCCCAGTTCGCCGGGGGCGGTAACCCTGACTCGTTGCTCAGCCGCATCTCGCGCTTCTTCGACCCGAGCAGCGCGCCGTACCTGGTCTTCTACGCATTGCTCATCATCATGTTCACGTACTTCTACACGGCGGTGCAGTTCAACCCCGTCGAGCACGCGGAGAACCTCAAGAAGAGCGGCGGGTACGTGCCCGGTATCAGGCCGGGGCAGCAGACGGCGCTGTACCTGAACAACGTGCTTACCAGGATCACGCTCTTCGGCGCGGTCTTTCTCGCGCTGGTGGCGATAGTTCCGTACATTATCTCGCCGCTCCTGGGCCTCGGGCAGACGATCCTGCTCGGCGGCACGTCGATGCTGATCGTGGTCGGCGTCTCCCTGGATACGGTACGCCAACTGGAGAGCCAACTCATGATGCGCAACTACGAAGGGTTCTTGAAGAAGCGATGAAGATCATCATCCTCGGCCCGCAAGGGGCCGGCAAGGGAACGCAGGCCCAACGCCTCGCCGCCGAGACCGGCGCGAAGCACATCTCCACCGGAGACATCGTGCGCGCGGAGATAAAGTCCGGCTCAGACCTGGGACGGCAAGTTCAGGACTTCAACGACCGGGGCGAGCTGGTCCCCGACGAGATCATCGTCGAGATGGCGAAGCCGTACCTGAACGACGCGGACGCCTGGGTCCTCGACGGCTTCCCCCGCAACGAGGCCCAGGCGAAGGCCTTGGACGCCGCCCTGGAAGAACTCGGCATCAGGCTCGACGGCGCCGTGGCGCTGGAGGCCCCGGACGACGACCTCGTCCACCGGCTCTCCGGCCGCCGCACGAGCGACGCGACGGGCCGCGTTTACCACGTCGAGCACGACCCGCCGCCGGAGGACTCGTCGGACGATCCCGGTCCGTTCGTGCAGCGCAAGGACGACACCGAAGAGGCGATCCGTCGCAGGCTCGACATCTACCACGAGCAGACCGAGCCCCTGAAGGACTACTACGCCGGGCGCGGCCTGCTCACCGTCGTGGACGCCGGCCAGCCTATCAACGAGGTCACAGGGGAGATCCTGACGGCCCTGAACGAGGGCCGGGCTTGATCGTCCGCAAGAGCACATCCGAGCTCGCGGCGATGGAGGAGGGCGGCAGTATCACGGCCGCCTGCCTCCGGATGCTCGCCGAGAACTCCCGCCCCGGCGTTACGACGGGCGAGCTGGACCGGATGGCGGAAGACTTTATCCGCTCCCACGGCGGCACCCCGGAGTTCAAGTGCTACCCCGGTGGTCCCGGCGCCCCGGACTTCCCCGGCTCCATCTGCGCCTCTCCGAACGCCATGATCGTGCACGGCGTCCCCGGCTCCTACCGCCTGCAGAGCGGCGACATCCTCTCCATCGACGTCGGCGTCCGCTACAAGGGCTTCGTCACCGATTCGGCCATCACGGTCGCCGTGGGCGAGGTGCCGGAGGAGACGCGCGGCCTGCTGGACGTCACGCAGGATTGCCTGGCCGCCGCCACGGAGGCCATGCGGGCGGGGAACAGGCTCGGGGACGTGGGGCACGCCATCCAGTCGACCGCGGAGTCGCGCGGCTACGGCGTCATACGCGACTTGGTCTCCCACGGGGTCGGGCGGGACATGCACGAGGACCCGCAGATACCCAACTACGGTAAGAAGGGAACCGGGGTCCGGTTGCAGCCGGGCATGACGTTCGCGATAGAGCCCATGATCACGCTCGGCGGCTACGAGATAGCCCTCGACGGGCGGGACAAGTGGTCGATCTACACCGCTGACCGCTCGCTCTCGGCCCATTTCGAGCACACGATCGCGGTCACGGAGAACGGCCCGTGGGTGCTGACGAAAAACGGGGGTTCGGGCGGTTAGAAAGCGCGAATCCGCGGTGTGAGAGGCCGCGCGGGCGTGATAAGATATGCGTTTGGCTCCAGTCATTTTGTAACCAGTTGGAAAGAAGAGGTTCTTGGCCAAAGAAGACGTCATAGAGGTCGAAGGCGCCGTCACCGAGGCGTTGCCCAACACGCAGTTCCGGGTCGAGCTGGACAACGGGCACAACGTGTTGGCGCACATCTCCGGGAAGATGCGGATGAACTACATCCGGATACTTCCGGGCGACCGGGTGAAGGTCGAGCTTTCCCCCTACGATTTGAGCCGGGGACGCATCACGTACAGGTTCAGGACCTAAAGAGAGATAAAGGGCAGAAGGAGACCGTTGTGAAAGTACGGGCGAGCGTGAAGCCGATGTGCGAGAGGTGCAAGGTCATACGCCGCCGGGGGGTTGTCAGGGTGATCTGCCCTAATCCCCGGCACAAGCAGAGGCAGGGATAGCATGGCACGAGTAGCAGGCGTGGACCTGCCGCGCGAGAAGCGGGTCGAGGTTGGGCTGACTTACGTGTTCGGCGTCGGCCGTTCGACGGCGCGCAAGATCTGCCGCGAGACGGAGGTCGATCCGAACACGAAGGTTCGGGACCTGGCGGAGGGTGAGGTCGGGAAGATCCGGACCTACATCGACCAGAACCTCGAGGTCGAGGGCGACCTGAGGCGGGAGAACACCCAGAACATCCGGCGGCTGATCGAGATCGGCACCTACAGGGGCATCCGGCACCGCAGGGGCCTCCCCGTGCGCGGCCAGCGGACGAAGACGAACGCCCGCCAGCGCAAGGGGCCGAAGCCGTCCATCGGCGGAAGAAAGAGGGCGAGGTAAATGGGCAGGCAGAGGCAACAGCAGCGCAGGGGCAACCAGCGCGGCGCGAGCCGGCAGCGGCGCAAGGTCCGCCGCAACATCACGACCGGCATCGTCCACATCAAGAGCTCCTTCAACAACACCATAGTGAGCGTCTCCGACCAGGAAGGCAACGTCATTGCCTGGGAGTCGGCGGGTTCGCTCGGGTTCAAAGGCAGCCGCAAGAGCACGCCGTATGCGGCCCAGATGACGGCCGAGTCCTGCGCGAACAAGGCGATGGACCAGGGCGTGAGGCGCGTGGATATAGAGGTCAAGGGCCACGGCTCCGGCCGGGACATGGCCGCCAGGACCTTCCAGTCCATGGGTGTCGAGGTCCTCGGCATTAGGGACGTGACAGGCCAGCCGCACAATGGTTGCAGGCCGTCCAAGAGGCGCAGGGGGTAGTTTAGAGATGGCGCGATACACGGGACCGAGGGGCCGGCGCGACCGGCGGGCCGGGGTCATGCTCTCGTCCATGCGGAAGAACCCGTTGGAGAAGAAGCCCTATCCCCCCGGCGAGCACGGCCGCGGAAGGCAGCGGCAGACGGAGTACGGGATGCGGCTGATGGAGAAGCAGAAGGCCCGTTGGTACTACGGGGTCTCCGAGAAGCAGTTCAGGCGGGCCTACGACAAGGCGACCAGGATGCAGGGCGTCTCGGGCGAGAACCTGCTCAGGCAGATGGAGCTCCGGATGGACAACGTGGTCTACCGGATGGGCTTCTCGACCAGCAGGCCCCAGTCGCGGCAGCTCGTCGTCCACGGCCACTTCCTCCTCAACGGTCGCAAGCACAACATTCCTTCGGCGATACTCAAGCCGGGCGATGTCGTGTCGGTCAGGGAGAAGAGCCGCAACCTGGAGCCCATAGAGGGTGCCGTCGAGCAGGTCGTGTCGGTTCCGGCGTGGCTGGAGGCCGACCACGACAACTTCACGGGCAGGCTGCTTCACACGCCCGGGCGGGACGAGATCGACACGCCCGTCCAGGAGCAGCTCATCATCGAGTTCTACAGCCGTTAGTCCGCACAACTTTTTCGAGCAGGTGGTTTTTTGACGATGTTGGACATAGCACCGCCCCGTTTCAGGGTGGAAGAAGAAGAGGGCCGGCGCGGGACGTTCGTCGCCGAGCCGTTGCCCAGGGGCCTGGGCCACACCATAGGCAATAGCCTCAGGCGCGTGATGCTCAGCGGGCTCACGGGGGCCGCCGTTACGAAGATCCGGGTCGAGGGTGT
>CAXTDD010000307.1:0-3359 GCA_964242955.1 uncultured Rubrobacteraceae bacterium
GGCCCGAACGGACTCCCTCCAAACTCGGCCACAAATAGCGCACCGTATGGCCGCAGCCGAGCGTGGCAGAGTCCCCATAAAATCCCGGATTTCTCCCCGCGCGGCCCCTCCCTCATCTACCGCCGACGTGGACGATGGGGCGCCTCTCTAGGACGGGTTCGGCCTCCCTGAGGACCTCGTGGGTGACCGGGGCGGTGTCGCCCTCGCCGAAGAGCACGAAGCGGACCACGTACGCGATCGGGTTCCCCTCCGTCCAGCCGAAGTAGCAGTTGGGCGTCTTGGCGGTCGTGTCCCGCAGGTGCAGCAGCAAGGCGGCGATGGCGTTGGGTACGGTCGAGCTCTCGGCCCGGAGCACCATGTGGTCCCCGACCCGCGCCCCCCTGACCTCCAGCACGTCCTCGAACTCCGAGGCGTCGGCGACGTCCACCTCGAGGAACAGGACGGGTTCGCCTTGCGGGACGCGGTTGTACTCGCGCTGCTCGGCCAGCTTGCGGTCGTACTCCGCGGGGTCGTCGCCGAAGCGGGGGCGGTGGGCCACCACGCTGATCTGGCCCCCCCGGCCCGCCTCTTGCACGAACCCCAGGGCCGCCCCGTCGAGCTCTATGCGCTCCTGCCTGAGCTCCAGCGAGCGCCGCACCCGCGAGACGAGCGAGACGGCGACTATGGCCGCGATGAACAGCGAGGCTATCCTGATGCCGTCCGGGCGCTCGACGACGTTGGCGGCGGTGGTGTAGGCGAAGATCAGGGTGACCAGCCCGAAGAAGATCGTCCCCTTGAGGGAGTTGCGGTTCCACAGCGACGAGAGCGTCACGGCGAAGGCCGCGGAGGTCATGATCACCAGGACGCCCGTGGCGTAGGCGCCGCCCTGGGCGTCCACGTCGGCCCGGAAGATGAGGGTGATCGCGAACGCCACCGCGGTGAAGATCAGCACGAGCGGCCTCACCGCGCGCCCCCACTCGGGGGCCATGCCGTAGCGGGGCAGGTAGCGCGGGACGACGTTCAGCAGGCCGGCCATCGCCGAAGCCCCGGCGAAGGCGAGGATCGCTATGGTGCTCGCGTCGTAGACGGTGCCGAAGGCGCCCCCCAATTGCTCGTGGGCGAGGTAGGAGAGCGCCCGGCCGTTGGCGCTACCGCCCTGCTCGAACTCCCCGGCGGGGATCAGGACCACGGTGATGAAGCTCGTGGTGACCAGGAAGAAGCTCATGACGACGGCGGCGACCGTGAGCAGCTTGCGGGTGTTGCGCACGCGCCCCGCGGGGCGCTCGGGGTCGTCGCCGGTCTCTCCCCGAACCAGCGGCATCACCGCCACGCCTGTCTCGAAGCCCGAGACGCCCAGCGCGAGCCTGGGGAAGACCAGCAGCGCCACCCCGATCACAACGAGGGGGTTGCCGTAGCTGGTGAACAGCACCCGCCTCCAGTCGGCGATGCTCTGCGGGTCGGTGAAGGCGGCGTAGAGCCCGACGGCCACGACGACGAGGTTCAGGAGCAGATACACGCCGACGATGAGCACGGAGAGGTTGATGGCCTCCCTGAACCCCCTGAGGAACACCGCGCCCAGGGCACCCACCAGCGCGAGGGTGACGGGCACCTCCCGGTCCTCCAGCGCCCCCGATGCCATCGGGTTCTCTACCAGGTGCACGGCGGCATCCGAGGCCGAGAGGGTTATGGTGATGATGAAGTCCGTGGCGATGAAGCCCAGGAGGGCAAGCACCATCAGCTTGCCGGGCCAGAACGAGAGCAGCTTCTCCAGCATCGCGATTGAACCCTGCCCGTGCGGGCTCTCCTCGGCGACCCTTCGGTACATCGGCACCATGGCGAACAGGGTCAGCGCCACTATGAGCAGCGTGGCGATGGGCGAGAGTGCCCCGGCGGCCAGCGCCGCGATGCCGGGGATGTAGCCCAAGGTGGAGAAGTAGTCGACCCCGGTCAGGCAAACCACCTTCCACCAGGGCTGCTGGCGATCCTTGGCCTGCCTGGCGTAGGGGCCTTCGACCTGCTCGACGCGCTCTGCGAGCAGCCACCGCTTGAAGCGGGGGTAGACGCCCCGGGGGACGGGGTTGGGCGCGGTCATCGCGCACCCCCCGTGGCAGGGGCGGCAACGCCCGAAAGACGGGCTGGGGCAAATATCGCGGACACCGCGGGACCTCCTTCTTCGGCGCCTGCGAGGTTAGCTGTCGGATTCGGGCCGAAGGATAAGCCCTACGCCGGCTTTCGCCGGCGATTCACCCCGAGGACCTGCTAGGTCCGAAGTGGGTCCCCCGCCCCCCGGCGCCACCCGGGGGCTCGGCGTCTTCTGGCATTCCGTTGTCACCCGTCGGTATACGCCCCGCCGAGGCCGTTGTCAACGCCCGCCCCGAAGGTCCACGCTCCCGGGTGCGTGGAACGACGGTGCAGCGAATACACGCCGACCAATCGACGCCCTCCGCTCCGAGCGGGCGTTGCGCGATTTTTGGCGGGGTCTAGAACGCAGCGGGATCGTCCGTCAGGCGCAGGGCGACCGTCCGGCCGCCGCGTTCTTCTCTCTCTTCAAGATCCCGTTAACGGTGGTCTTGGAGAGTCCCAGCCTCGCCGCTATCTCGCGCTGAGAAAGCTTCTCCGTCTCTGAGAGGCGGACCGCCTCCGGGGCGTGCTCGTCCGACGGACGATAGCCGGGCCTCCTCCCGAACGTCTGCCCGCGGGCCTTGGCCGCCGCGATCCCCGAGGCGACCCTCTCCCGCAAGAGGTCGTGTTCGAACTCCGCCAACGAGGCCATGAGGTTGGCGATCAGCTTGCCTTGCGGCGTGGAGAGGTCGAACGTGAGTCCCGTCTGCGCTATCAGGGAGACGTCCCACGACGCGAGCTGGCCCAAAGTGTCCATCAGGTCCTGCGTCGAGCGTCCCCACCGGGTCAACTCCGTCACAAGCACCGCGTCGATCTCCCTGGCCTGGGCCATCGCCATCGCCCGCTTGCGCTCGACAGGCCGTTTGCCCTTCGCCTTCCCGATCCCGGACAGGGTCTCCCGGAAGACGGCGACCACCTCGTAGCCGGCCCGCTCGGCGTACTCTTTGAGGTCGCGCTGCTGGCGGTCGTTGTCCTGGTCGCCCGTCGAGACCCGGCAGTAGATCGCCACCCTGCGACGGCCCTTCCCCTGTACCAACTAAACCCTCCCGGATTCCGCACTTTGTAACCCGCCAGAACAACGGCTTTTCGGCGCGTCCGAAGCGTACCAGGAAAAGAGTACCTTAAACGGTACAGGTGCCCGCCGAACCAGCGAATCGGGCCCGTGCCCTATGAGGGCGAGCCCTCCTCTGTGTGGTTGCGGTGGAAGCCGGGCGGAAACGCCTCCTGCGGGCTGCGGCCGGCGGCGCGCGGCTCGTGTC
>CAXTDD010000307.1:3369-4475 GCA_964242955.1 uncultured Rubrobacteraceae bacterium
ATCTCGTAGCGGTCTGAGGCCCCGTCGTAGCCGGCGCTCTGGAGCCGGACCTTCCCGCCCACGGCGTCGAAGCTCTGCTCGTCGAAGGTTAGCTTGCTGGCGCCGCCCTTCATGCTCACCCGCGCCTCGACCCCGGCGGGACGTCGTATGCCCACCTTGCTCGCGCCCCCCGACAGGCGTATCGGGACCACCCCCGACGGCTCCGGAAGCGTCAAGTCGAGGTCGCTGATCCCCCCCTTTAGGACGAAGGAGGACAGCACCAACCCCCTGAGGTCCGCCTCGATCTCGGACGCCCCGCCGCGCACCTCGACCTCCCAGGGCACCGCGGCGTTCAGCGTCACCTCCCCGGAATGCCCGCGCCACTTGAGGGCTCTAAAGCCCCACGAATAGCGCACGGTCACTACCCCGTCTTCGGCTTCGACCTTCGGTGCGGGCCCCTCGAAGCTGGCCCGGTAGAGGTCGTCCATCCCGGCGGCGGCCCGTAGGTTGAGCCGGAGGGTCCCGTTGGCGAACACCAACCGCCCGCTCTTCAACCGGCCCAGGGGAGCCGAGAGCTCGCCCCCTTCGCTCCCCTCGGACGCGGCCCCAATCCTGGCGACCACCTCTCTGGTGGCGGCGTTGGCCGTCCGCAAGAAGTCGAGGAGGGCAGCGAGGTCCCGGTCGCCGTACTCCGACATCAAGTCCCCCAACTCCCCCTCCTGCGAGCCGAAGAAACCCGCGCCCGCGCGCTCCAACTCCTCGGGGACCGGTTGGATGACCACCCGCCGCCCGTCGCCCGGGTCCTTCTGCCGCCGCACGAACCCGGCCCGCTCCATCCGGTTGACCACCCCGGTTACCGCCCCTGTCGTCAGCCCCATCGTCTCCGCCAACTGCCCCGCCGTGATTGGACCCGTCGAGGTGAGGATGGCCAAGCACTGCAGGTCGGTCAGGTTCATCCCGCTCCGCTCGGCGACCGCCTGGAAGAAGTACACCCCATCCAGCGTGCTCCTGCGGCTCTCCTCCCCGAGAGCCCGGAGCAACTCTTCACGACTTTTCGACATGCCCCTTGACAACCTCCGTGATCCCGCCTATCCTGCATTCATCTTATTTGCTAAGGTATTTGAGAT
>CAXTDD010000308.1:0-4473 GCA_964242955.1 uncultured Rubrobacteraceae bacterium
GTGCAGTATCTCTTCGGCGCTCCCCGGCCGCTCGGACGACCGCAGACGCAGGGCATTCGTCACCACGCTTACGGAGCTCATCGCCATCGCCGCCCCCGCCAGGATAGGGCTCAGGAGCAGCCCGAAGAACGGGAAGAGGGCCCCGGCGGCCACCGGTATCAGGGCGACGTTGTAGGCGAAGGCCCAGAAGAGGCCCTGTTGGATCTTGCCGACCGTTTTGCGGGAGAGCGAGATCGCGGTGACGATGTTGCGCAGGTCTCCCCCGATGAGGGTGATGTCCGACGCGGCCATCGCCACGTCCGTCCCCGTCCCGATGGCGACGCCCAGGTCCGACTTCGCGAGCGCCGGGGCGTCGTTGATCCCATCCCCCACCATCGCCACGGTCCTGCCCCGTCCCTGAAGATCCGCCACTTTGGCCGCTTTCGCCTCGGGCAGCACCTCCGCGAGCACGCGCTCCGCGCCTATCCCGACCTCGGCGGCTATGGTTTCTGCGGTGGCGCGGTCGTCGCCGCTGAGCATCCAGACCTCGAGGCCCAGAGCGCCAAGCTCTTCGACCGCCCCGCGCGACTCCGGCTTGAGGGTGTCGGCGACGGCTATGACGCCCGCGCTCCTACCGTCTACCGAAACGAACGTCGGGGTCGCGTCCCCGAGGACAGGCTCCCCGGCCCGCCCCGCGAGGCCGTGGGGGCTCACGCCGACCGTACCCATCATCGCGCGGTTGCCGACGAGCACCTCGTGTCCTCCGACCGTCGCCCTCACGCCTTTGCCTGTGACAGACTCGAATACGTCGGCCTTCGGGAGCTCCAGACCCCACTCTCTGGCTTGCGCCACGACGGCTTCGGCGAGTGGGTGCTCGGAGCCGACCTCGACGGCGGCGGCCAGGCGCAGCAACTCCTCCTCGGTGAAGCCTACGGCCGGGATCACCGCCGTGACGGCCGGCTTGCCGCGGGTGAGGGTGCCGGTCTTGTCCAGCACTATGGTGTCTATCTTGCGGGTCGTCTCCAGGGCCTCGCCGCCGCGCACGAGGATGCCGTTCTCGGCGGCCTTGCCGGTGCCGACCACGATGGCGGTCGGGGTGGCGAGTCCGAGGGCGCAAGGACAGGCGATGATGAGGACCGAGATCGCGGCGGTCAGGGCCAGGATCGGGGACGGCCCGAAGACGAGCCACGCCCCGAACGTGAGCGCCGCGAACCCGAGCACCGCCGGCACGAAGTACGACGAGACGGTATCGACCGTCCGCTGCATCGGGGCCTTGGAGCCCTGCGCCTCCTCGACGAGGCGCAAGATCTGGTCCAGCGCCGTCTCCCCGCCGACCTTCTCGACGCGCATGACGAAGCCGCCGGCGCCGTTGATCGTCGCCCCGATAACACCGTCTCCCGCACCCTTCTCCACCGGCAGAGACTCGCCGGTCAGCATGCTCTCGTCCAGCGCCGAACGCCCCTCGACCACCACACCGTCCACCGGCACCTTCTCGCCGGGCCGCACCCGCACGAGGTCCCCAACCCGCACGTCCTCGACGGGGACGTCCACCTCCGAACCGTCCCGCACGACACGCGCGGTCCTGGCCCGCAGGCCCATGAGCGCCTGTATCGCAGCACCCGTCCGCCTCTTTGCCCGCGCCTCCAGCCACCGTCCGAGAAGGACCAGCCCGACGACGATGGCCGAGACCTCGAAGTACAGGTAGTACGGGAAACCCCACGAGGCGCTGAGGTCGGTCCACAGCGTCACGAAGGCGCTGTAACCGTAGGCGGCGCTGGTACCTACCACGACCAGCGTGCTCATGTTGGTGCCGCCGTGCCTCGCGGCGGCCCACGCCGTCTTGTAGAACGTGGCGCCCGCCCAGAACTGGACGATGGACGCCTGTATCAGGAGCAGCGGCGCCAAGACCTCCATCCCCGGCCCGAACGGCAGGTACATCTCGGCCATCATCGCCACACCGAGCACCAGGGCCACGACCCACCTGTTCCTGAGATCTCCGAGCCCACGCTCCCGTTCGCGCTCCCGAAGATCTACCCCGTCCTCCGCCGCGGTATCGCCGGCGCCCGAGGACGGCTCATCCATCTCGCCGACCCCGTAGCCGGCCTTCTCCACGGCGTCCCGCAGCTCGTCCGGACCGGGCCTGCCTGACGGATCGTAGGCGACCCTCGCCGCCCCGGTCGCGAGGTTGACGGTCGCCTCTTCCACGCCGGGCACCTTCGTCAGCGCCCGTTCCACCCGGCGCACGCACGAGGCGCAGGTCATCCCCTCTACCGGCAACGAGATCTCGCCCGGTCCCGACTCCGTTCCGGGCCCGGCGGAAGACAACCCGCCCACACCGTAGCCGGCCTTCTCGACCGCGGACCTGACCCCATCAGGATCGACGACCGACGGGTCCACCGAGACCCGCGCCTTCTCCGTCGCCAGGTTCACGCTGACGCCCTCGACGCCCTCCACCCGGCCCAGCGCCTTCTCCACCCGCCGGACGCACGAGGCGCACGTCATCCCCGTCACCGCAAACTCGACCGCGTCTCTCCGTCTATCCACGTACTCCAGTATACCCCCCTACCGTATATAAGACGAGGTTTATCGCCGGCCTGCGCGTGGTGGGGTTTGACTTTCGTGGAGGGCTCTGTCGGGGAGGTTCTGGCTGCTGTGGTGGGTTAGCGGACTTGCTCTGCTGCGAACCGGCGGGGAGGGTTTACGATGCCGTCCTGGGCGGAGATGAGGCGGATCTCCCTGGAGCCGGTTCTGTGGGTCTCGTCCAGGACGGCGTGGATGGCCGAGGCCGTCATGGAGAGCGCTTCGGATGGGTTGCCGCCGCGCATCAGGTGCGCCAGGAAGAGGGCGGCCGTCGCGTCGCCGGCGCCGTTGATCTCGAGTGGCAGCATGGGTGTGGCGACCAGCCACGCCCCTTCATCGGAGACGGCCAGCATCTCGATGGTATCTTCGGGCGCGTCGTTGCGTCGGAGGCTCGTGGTCAGCACGATCTCGGGTCCCAGCCCGCGGGCTTTGTCCGAAGCCTGGAGGGCGTCTTCTAGGTCCCCGATGGCGGTGCCCGTCAGGAACTCGAGCTCGAACTGGTTGGGCGTGATGACGTCGGCGGCGGGGACGGCGACCTCTTTGACGAACTCGGGGATGCCGGGCCTCACGAAGAAGCCGCGGCCCTCGTCGCCCATCACGGGGTCGCAGCAGTAGACGGCGTCGGGGTTGAGATCCTTCACCCTGCCGGCCGCACCGACTATGACCTCGCCGAGCGAGGCGTCGCCCATGTAGCCAGAGAGGACGGCGTCGCAGGTCGGGAGCACGCCGCGGTCTTCTATGCCCCGGATCACACCGGCCACGTCCTCCGCCGGGAGCACCGGGCCCCGCCACGCGCCATAGCCCGTGTGGTTGCTGAAGTGGACCGTGTTCACCGGCCACACCTCGAAGCCCATCCGCTGCAGCGGGAAGACCGCCGCGCTGTTGCCGACGTGCCCGTAGGCCACCGACGACTGTATCGAAAGGATGTTCAAAGTTGGCCTCCTCGGGGATCCCGCAGCACTGGTGGCGGCAATCCTACCAAGATAGGCATCGGGCTACAGGTTTCAGGTCGCCTCCTTCGGAGGCTTCAGGCGTGCGGAGTCGGGGCACCGCCGGCGCCGCGCACCCCTGAAGCCGCGGTTCGCTCCGCGAGCCGCGCTAGGCGAACGAGACGTAGATAAAAACCGCCACCGCGGTCAGCACGATGCTTATGATGAGCAACTCTTTCAAAGGGTGTCCTCTTTATGGTTGGACGGGGTCGCGTTCCTGGAGGGAGAGGAGCCTGGCGTAGAGGCCGCCCGAGGAGACGAGGTCCTCGTGGGTGCCGGCCTCGGCGACGCGGCCCTCTTCGAGGACCAGGATCTGGTCCACGTTCCTGACCAGCCGGAGCTCGTGGGCGATGACGAAGGTCGTCCTGCCGCCGGTAAGCTCGCGCCAACTCTCCTCCACCGCGTCCGCGGCCTCGGCGTCCAGGCCCGACTGGGGCTCGTCCAGGATCAGGATCGGGGTGTCCCTGAGCATCGCCCTCGCGATGGAGATGCGCTGCCGCTGCCCCCCGGACAGGCTCTCCCCGCGCTCGGAGAGCAGGGTGTCGTAGCCTTCGGGCATCTCTTGTATAAAGCCGTCAGCACCGGCGAGGGCGGCAACGGCCTCGATCTCCTCCCGGTTTGCACCCGGTTTGCCGTAGGAGATGTTCTCGGCCACCGTCGCCCGGAAGAGCATCGGGTCCTGGGGTACGAAGGTGATCTCATCCCGCAACGACTTGAGCGTGAAGTCCTTTGCGTCCCGACCGTCGATCCTGACCGTCCCACCTTGCGGGTCGTACAGGCGCGCGATAAGGGCCGTGACGGTGGTCTTGCCGGCGCCGCTCACGCCGACGAGCGCGACCCGGCTGCCGGCCTCGGCCTCGAAATCCACGCCGCGCAAGACTTCTCCGGCCTCGTCCTCGTAAGAGAAGCGCACGTCCTCAAAAGC
>CAXTDD010000309.1:0-4465 GCA_964242955.1 uncultured Rubrobacteraceae bacterium
CCGGGGCACGCAACGCGGGGTTCGACGATATGTTCGCCCGGGATCGGCTGAAGCAGGGTCGCGACCATTTGTCGCAGGTCCTTTAGCCATCTGTTCAACGGCTCTCGACGGGATTGCGCAAGACGCCTATACCGTCTACCTCCAGCTCCACGACGTCGCCCGGTTTGATCCACCGGTCGAGCTCCAATCCGCATCCGCGGCCTACCGTGCCGCTGCCCAATACGTCCCCCGGTTGCAGCGTCTGCTCTTCTGAGAGGTGGGCGACGATCTGCGGGAAGTCGAACTGCATCGCCCCTTGGTTTCCCGTGGACCAAACCTCCCCGTTTATGCGGGCCTGCATCCGGGCCGCGTACACGTCGATCTCGTCGGGCGTCACCAGGCAAGGCCCCATTGAGGTGGCGAAGTCTTTGCCGAGCGCGGGTCCGAGCCCTACGCTCATCTCGCGGAACTGGATGTCGCGGGCGCTCCAATCGTTGAAGATGGTGTATCCGGCTATGTAGGTGGAGGCGGCGGCTTCGCTTATGCCCCGTCCCTGCTTCCCGATTACCGCGCACAATTCCAACTCGTAGTCGAGTTTGTCCGTGTACGCGGGCCAAGTTACGGCGTCATCGGGACCGATCACCGCGTCGGAATTGCCTTTGTAGTAGACGGGCATTTCGTACCACTCTTTCGGGATTTCCCCCTTTAGGCTTCCCCTGACGTGCTCCTCGACGACCATGAAGTCGCGTATGCTAGTCGGGCGGGGCAGCGGTGCCCGGAGGCGGATCTCCCCCATCGGGAAGCGCAGCGTCCGGTTTTCGACGGCGAACCGGAGGGCTTCGCGCGCGGCCTCCATGCCCCGCTCCTCGCGGCGAAGCACCCCGAGCATCGATGGCGGGACGAGGAGAGCGGCGAGCGCCGCCGGGTCCGGTTCGCCCTCGGAGGAGAGCTTCGCCGCGTAGGCGGCGTTGAGGTCTATCACCTCCCCCTCAGCCAGAGCGCCAAGGCGATCCACCGGTCCGAAAGCGGTGCTTACCGAATAGGTGACGAGCTTCATAAAGTCCTTTCTCAAGGTTTCTCTGTCGCGGTGAGGGGATCAGACGAAAGCGACGGGACGGCACCAGCCGCCGCTCGCCCCTTGCACCTTGACGGGGAAGCATGCCACTTTGAAGCCGCTGGGGCGGGGGATCAGGTCCAGGTTCGCCAGCTTCTCGATCTGGCAGTACTCGCGCTCTATCCCCGCGAAGTGGGCCTCCCAGATCACGCGCCCGTCACCAGTCTCTCCGAACTCCTCTGCCACGTCCGCGAACTTGCGGTCGAAGCCGTACATGTCCACCCCGATCACCTTAATTCCCTGCTCCACCAGCCACAGAGTCGACTCACGCGTCATCCCGGGCTGCTCGAAGTACTCCTCGCTCCCCAAGAACTCGTCGCGCCCGTTCATGATCATGACGATGTCGAAGGGTTTGAGAGCGTAGTCGATCTTCCGCAGCGCCGCTTCGATATCCTCTGGCGAGATCCTCTCCTTCGGCCGCTTGTGCCTGAGGTCCAGCACCACGCCGTCCCCGAAGAACCACTCCACCGGTAGCTCGTCTATCTTCCTGGCCGGTCTGCCCTCCGAGGTTGGGCCGTAGTGCCAGGGCGCGTCCACGTGGGTTCCGGCGTGGGTTACGGCCGTCACCTCCTCGAACGCGGCGCCCTTGCCCCCCGACCAAACCAGGTCTTCCTCTCGCGCGCCAAACGTACTCTTGATGAACTCGAGCCCGCCGCCTTCGTGTGTCAGGTAATCCACCCTCGGCTTCCAGGGCTCGTGCGGCGCGTCGGGGACGATGGGGACGCTGAGGTCGATCATCCTGGCGAACGAGAACTTCTGACCTTCGTTGTTTGGCTGGTACACGTTTACCTCCACGGAGCCGACGCTCTCACTCACAGTCCCAAGTACGCGCTGCGAACGCGCTCGTCGTTTATCAGTTCCTCGCTCTTTCCTCGCACCGAGACCGAGCCGTTCTCCAAGACGTAGCCGCGATCGGCGATCCGGAGGGCCCCTACCACCTCTTGAGAGACAATTAGCACCGTGGTCCCTTCGGAATGGAGTTGCGAAACGGTCTTTAGGATCGAGACCGAAAGCACGGGGGAGAGGCCCAGGGTCGGCTCGTCGAGCAAGAGCAGGCGCGGGCGTCCCATCAGGGTCCGGCCGATCGCCAGCTGCTGCTGTTCCCCGCCCGAGAGGGTGCCGGCCGTCTGCCCGGCCCGCTCTCGCAGTACCGGGAAGCGTTCGAACACCTCGGCGAGCGTCTCGCGCGCGCGCCTCCGTGGCTCGCCCGGCACGGCGCCCAGCTCCAGGTTCTCGCGCACGGTCATCCTCGAGAAGAGCTTGCGGCCCTCGGGCACGTGCAACAGCCCCCGGCGGCAGATCTCATGCGGTGCGGCACCGCTGATGGGGAGACCGTCGAAAGTGACCGAGCCCGACCGCGGACTCAAGAGCCCGGAGATTGTTTTCATGAGAGTCGTTTTTCCCGCGCCGTTGGCGCCTAGCAAAGCGACGAGCTCGCCCTCCTCGATCTCGAGGGAGGCCTCCCTCAGAACCTGGACCTCGCCGTACGAAAAGTCGATCGAGTCAACTGTCAGCATCGACATCTCCCTCCGCTCCGCCGAGGTAGACTTCTAGCACCCGCTCGTCGTTAACGACCTCCGTCGGCGTGCCGTCCGCGATGATTTCCCCGAAGGAGAGGACCACTATCCGTTCGGAGACGGTCATCGTGGCCCGCATGACGTGCTCAACCAAAAGGATGGTCACCGAGAGCTCATCCCGGATTCTTCGGACGAGATCGATCGACCGGTCGATCTCCTTCGGACCCAGGCCGGCGAAAACCTCGTCGAGCAAGAGCAGGCGGGGCCCGACGGCCAGAGCCCGCGCCACCTCCAGACGCTTTTTCTCCGAGAGGGTCAGGTCGTATCCGATGGTGTCGGCTTTGTGCCCGAGTCCGACGAAGCCCAGCAGGTCTTCGGCCTCGCGGCGCGCCCCGGCAACGCTCCCCCACCCGCCGCCGTAGAGTAGCCCCGGGAGCAGGTTGTCCCGGGCGGAGAGGCCGGCGAGGGGGCGGACGATCTGGAACGTGCGCCCCACCCCGAGCCCGGCGATCTCTGCCGGGGCGCTGCGGGTTATGTCGCGGCCCTCGAACTCGATGCGCCCCGAATCCGGACGCGCAAGACCGGAGATCAGGTTAAAGAGCGTGGTCTTCCCCGACCCGTTCGGCCCGATGAGGCCGCAAATTACCCCGTCTCCTACCTCCAGCGAGACGCCCTTCAGGGCCCGGAGACCGCCGAAGTTTTTGGTGACGTTATCGACGGCGAGCATTATCCGGCCGTCTCTTTGGGCGGCGCCTGCTTCGCGATGCGCGCGTCAAAGCGTTCGCTTCCCAACAAGCCGTCGGGGAGGAAGAGGATGACGAAGATCAGGAGGACGCCGAATGCGATCTGCGCCGCTGACGCGCCGGCCCACAGCGACAGGAATTCCTGCAGAAAGGTCACGAGCACCGCACCCACGAGAGGACCCGGCCAGGAGCGCGTGCCTCCGAGCAGGGCGAAGAGCACCACCAGGATGGACAGATTGATGTCGAACATGGAGCCGGGCTCCAGAAAGCCCAGGTGCCAGGAGAAGACGCCTCCCGCGAGCCCAGCGAGCCCGGCGGAGAGCGCGAACCCCGTCAGCTTCAGGCGTGTCGTGGGGATCCCCTGCGTGGCGGCGACCTCTTCGTCTTCCCGGATGGCTACTAGCCCTACGCCTAAGCGTGAGCGCTCCACCAGCCGGGCGACGACTATGGTGACAAGCAAGATGGACGCGATGGCCTCGTAGAGCACGAAGCGGCTGATCACCCTCGAATCTGAAGGTGGCGGTAGAAAGATGCCGGCCGCGGCGTCTACCCCGGGCAGGTTCAGGACCACGACCGCTACCGCCAGCGAGACGATGAGCGTTACGAGCGCGAAGTAGGGACCGCGCAGTCGCAGGCACGGGTACCCGACGAGCACGGCAAGGATCACGGCCGCCGCACCCCCGAGCGGCGCGGTGAAGAGCGGCGACCAGCCGAGCAACGATAGGGGCAGCGCCGTGGCGTACCCACCGACGCCTACGAAGGCGACGTGACCGAAGCTCGCGTAACCGGCGTAACCGCCCAGGATGTTCCATCCCACGGCGAGCGCGGCGTTGAACATGACGACGAAGAGGAAAGTCATGGCGTAGGCGTTGATGCCGGTGAACGGGAGTAGGGCGACGGCCGCCGCCGCGAGTCCGATCCCTACCCACCCTAGCCTTCCTCTCAGGCGCTTCATTGGGGGAACAGCCCCTGCGGCCTGACGAGCAACACTAGCACCAAGAAAACGAAGAGCACGAGGTTGACCCAGGCGTAGGCTACGAAGACGCCGCTCACCCCGACCACGAGCCCGGCGGCGTTTTTTTATTATACGGCGACCACCGAGAGCTACACAC
>CAXTDD010000310.1:0-4461 GCA_964242955.1 uncultured Rubrobacteraceae bacterium
CTCCACCACGCCTCCCGGAAGAGATGCCGACGCGTTATCTCAAGGAGTGCCAAGAGTCCATGTTCGGGAAGCCACCTGAGCGTGGGCGGGTCCTTCTTGCGCCACATACAGAGGCTGTTGCCTTTGTACCTGTGGGGCGATTCTAAGGGCCCGTCCGCGAAGACCCGGACCTCTTCCGGGCCGTAGCCGGCCTCGAAGACAACGGTTACGCGGCGCGGCTCGTAGGTGTCCACCTCGAGGCAAAGCTCGTAAGAGAGCCTATTCGCGTTCTTGGAGACCAGAATGTCGGGAAAGCGGGAGCGGACTCCGGCCTCCATACGTCCCCGGGCTGCCACGTCTCGCCGCCACCAGGCCGCCTTGAGGTTGCCTGGCCTACGGGTTCTTATCACCGTGGGACCTGGTGGAGGCGACGCCCATGCCGGCCGTGCCGGAGACGGTCATGCCGCCCGCCCCTTGGCGCACCCGCTTGTTGCCTTTGCGGAGCTCGGCGGCGAGTTCGGATCGCAGGTCCTGGTCGTCCGGTGGGTCGATAGCGCCCGGAAGAACCTTCGACCAGTTCCTTTGCGCCTGCGCCGTCTGCCCGTCTGCGTCCAGTTCCAAGGCCTGCTCGGCGAGTTCGGCCAGATACTTGAACTTGTTGGCCGCGTCCTTCCGGCGCGGAACGTTCACCTTGATTGGGCCGGAGACGCCCGCCGGATCCTCCGTTAAGCCCTCTTGGAGGCTGTCCGCGGCGTGACGGAGGAACAGGGCGAGCCCCTCGGGCAGGGAAACCTTCTGGGTGATGGCCTCGAGGCCGAGCGCCGCGACGTTGAAGGAAACGATGGTCTTACCGTTGTGGGCGTTGGCGTGCTTCGCGAGACGCAAGATCCTCGCAAACCGCGAGTCGGTCTTCTTGTTGCGCGCGACTATGAGTTCGACGTGCCGCTCGGGATCAGACGGGTCCCATTCGTCTTCGTCGAGATCGGGGATGTACAGTCCGCCCTCGTCCCGACGGATCGCGACTATCAGGTCGGCGGTGAAGTTGTCGCCACCTGGCTGGATGGGCTCCATGAAGTTGATCCTGATGGCCCTGTGCCCTCCGGTGTAGAAACGCACCTTCGGGTATTCCTCTTTCAGCCGGGTCCGAAGCACGCCCCGGACCTCCTCCACTACCGCGCAAGGCCCATCCCCGTCGGGACCCAATCCTTCGTAGGCCCGCCGGTCAAGGACCACCCCGGCGTCGGCGTCGTTGAGGGGATCGTTCTGGGTCCCGTGCGCCAGGGAGCCCGAGCCGAAGGTCCGCAAGGTGTCAAACTCCTCATCGACGATGTCCCTGATCTCGTCCCGACGTTTGCGGGCCTCCTTGAGCACCCCGTCCGGTACGGCGATGCGCCTACGGGCCTCTTCGAACAGTCCGTTTACGGTCATATGGCCCTCCAGGTGCTAGTTTTCAACACAACTCTTCCATAAATGTTCGTTTATGGTACCATAGGAAAGCGGAAGACGAGATTAGCGGAAACGGGAGGCACAGGATGGCGAAGGCGCCAAAGAACCACGGCAAGGACTGGACGAAAGGCGACGTGAGCCAGCTGCAGAAGCTTGCCAAGGGGAACACGCCGACCGGTCTGGCGGCTTACAAGCTTGGACGTACGGAGGACGCCGTAAGGTCGAAGGCCAGCGACGAGAACATCTCCCTCAAACCGACCAATCAATCGCCGTACAACAGGCGCAAGAAATAAGCCGGCTATCTAAGCTTCTCGCCGCAACCTACAGTAAATCCGGAGCCCTATAGCGGTCTCGTCCGAACGACGGCGAGGCCATACCGCGGTGCCCGCAGGTCCCATGCTGGATCGGGTTTGACAGCGGGGTAGATGGGGCACCAGCAAACGCACGAAAGGAGGGTAGGTCGTGGCCGTTACGCATGAGGAACTCGCCGGGCGGCTCAAGGCGGCCCGGGAGAACGCCGGGCTTACGCAGCAGGAGGTAGCCGAGGAGGTCGGCCTAGCCCGTCTTGCGATTGTCCGGATCGAGGCCGGCAAGCGCGCCATTAACAGCCTCGAGCTGGCGGAGATGGCGCGGCTCTACGGGCGCGCCATCTCGGACTTCCTCGAGGAGGGGGTCTTCGAGGAGGACCCGCTGGTCGCCCTGTTCAGGGCGGCCCCAGGCTATGCGGAGGACCCCAAGCTCAAGAGGGAACTGCTGCGTTGCGTCGAGCTGTGCCGCGAGGCCGAGAACCTGGAGAGGCTGCTGGGGCTGTCTGCTGCGTCCGCCTTCCTCGTCAGCTACGGGCTCAAGGGTCTTTCGAGCCGTTGGGAAGCCATCAACCAGGGGCGATACCTCGCGACCCAGGAGAGGAACCGCCTGGACTTGGGGACGTCGCCCATATGGGAGGTGGCCGAAATCGTCGCCCGCCAGGGCGTGCGGGTGACCGAGTACGAGATGCCGGACGCCGTATCCGGGCTCTTCTTCCACAGCGACGACACGGGGTTCGCTATCGTTATCAACCGGCGACATTCCCGAAACCGCAGGCTGTTCTCCTACGCCCACGAGTACTGCCACCTGCTCGCCGACCGGGAACGCTTCGGCGGCATAAGCCACGCGGGGAACAGGAACGAGCTCGCGGAGGTGCGCGCCAACGCGTTCGCGGCCCATTTCTTGATGCCCGAGGCCGGCGTGAAATCCTTCCTCAAAGCCCTTGGTAAGGGCGAGGGTACCCGGCAGAACCTCGAGATCTACGACGAGTGGGAAGGGGTACCGGCACAGAGGCGGATGCCCACAGGGAGCCAGGAGGTGAGGGTCTACGACGTCGTCGGCCTGTCCCACCACTTCGGCACGAGCTACGAGGCGGCGCTCTACCATCTCCTCAACCTGGGCATTATCAGGAGGGACAGCTTTGATGTCCTCTGGGAGAGCAAGGGAGCACAGGGGGCCATCCGCCGGGCGTTCCGTATACCGGAGTCGGATGGAGCGTTCCACTTCGACCTCGCCGAACAGCTACTGTCGCTGGGTTTCGAGGCCTACAGGCGAGATGAGATCTCGCGCGGCAAGCTCATAGAGTTGGCCGAAAAGGCGGGGGTGGACCGGGAGGAAGTGGAGGAGGCGCTCTACGACGCGCAACCACGGCCGGAGCCGATCGAAGCGGTACTCCCGGGCGAGTAGCGGACGTGGCGCCTGCCTCCGACGAGCGGGTGCTGGTCGTCGCCGACGCCAACGTGCTCATCAATTTTTTGCGGGCCGGGCGCCTGGACCTGCTTCGCCACCACGAAGGCTACAAGATCGTCGTCACCGAGCACGTGCGCGGGGAGGTGACTTATCCCGGCCAGGCAGCCGAGCTGGCGGCGGCGATCTCGTCGGGGAACATCGAGGAGATCCAGGTGACAGACCCCGTCGAGCTGGGAATCTTCGCCGAGCTCAACGCCGTGTTGGGCAGGGGAGAGTCGGCTTCCATCGCCGTGGCGGCGAACCGCGGCTGGGTGATCGCCACGGACGAGCTTGGCCGGGCAAGACGAGAAGTCTATGAGAGGGTCGGAAGAAACCGCCTCATCAACACGCCCGGCTTCATCCTCAGCTGCGTCCGCACCGGCGCCATCACCGTCGCCGAGGCTGATGGCATCAAGGAGAGACTGGAATCTCAGGGACAGTCTTTCGCCGTTGCTTTCGAGAGCTTCGGGGACCTGCTCTAAGGTTACGATTCGATGCTTGCGCCGCAAGAAGGTTAGCCCTTGGCGCCGACCTCATCGGTGCCGTCTTGCAAGTACCTGTACAGCGTAGACCGCCCGACACCGAGCATAGAACAGATCTCCTCCACCGAGTGCTCACCCTCGTCCTTAAGCCTCCTCGCCAGCTTCGCCTTGCCTCGGTCCAGCGCCCGGGGCCTGCCGCCGTGGCGTCCCCTGGCCTTGGCCGCCTCCAGCCCCGCCATCGTCCTCTCAAGGATCAGGTCCCTCTCGAACTCCGCCACTGCCCCGAAGACGTGGAACACGAGCTTGCCGCCCGGCGTTGTGGTGTCCAGAGACTCCCGAAGGCTCACGAACTCCACGCCCCGCTTTTTGAGGACGCCCACCAGCTCGATGAGTTCCTGGAGCGAGCGGCCGAACCGGTCGAGCTTCCACACCACGAGTTCGTCGCCCTCTCGGCAGAACTCCAGCGCGGCCCGCAGCTCGGGCCTGTCGGCCTTGCGGGAGCTTATCTGCTCCTCGAAGATCTTCTCGCACCCGGCCGCCGAAAGGTCCCTCCTCTGCAGGTCCGGGTTCTGATCCTTCTTGGATGTCTTTATAAGTCCTACCTTCACGGAGACCATTGTCCCAAAAACCTTCCCGCAGGTAAATATCGGGACGAGCCAATTGGGACGCGGTTTCGGGATCGTCCGTCCGCGTTCCGGGACACGTTATCGGGATGAACCGACTGTGTCCCCTTATCGAGCGTTAATGGGAGCCGATGGGATTCGGAAAAGACTCTGTTAACTGGATGCTCTTGCAGGTT
>CAXTDD010000311.1:0-4437 GCA_964242955.1 uncultured Rubrobacteraceae bacterium
CGACGCCTACCACCTCTCCGGTTTTCTGGCGCCGGACGACGTGATCTGCCTCCGGATAGCGGGCGAGACTTACCTCGCGGTCTCCGCCCTGGAATACGGGCGTGCCGAGAAGATCTCCCCCACAGACAACCTCCTCTCCTACGAGGAACTGCAGATCCCCAAACTCGCCCGCGAACTGGAGAGCGGCGCGAAGGGCTACGCCGCCGCCATAAACAACCTGCTGGATAAGCTCGGCGCCCGGGACTCCCCCCTCTCGGTCCCCCCGAGGCTGCCCGTCGCATACGCCGACGCCCTGCGCGACCGCGGCCTGGAGCTCACCCCCGACGGCAAGCTCTTCGACGGCCTCCGCCGCGCCAAGACGCCCGGAGAGGTGTCCCACGTCGAGGAGGCCTGCGAGCACGCCGTCGGCGTCCTGAGGGAGGCCGAGGTCGGCGGGGACGACGTGCTCCTCTGGCGCGGCGAGACGCTGACCAGTGAGATCTTACGTTCCGAGATAAACGTCGAGCTGTTGCGCCGCAACTGCCTCGGGGACGGGACCATAGCCGCGGGCGGCTCCCAGGCCGCCGACCCGCACGAGCGGGGCAGCGGACCTTTGAGGGCGGGGGAGGCGATCATCCTGGACATCTTCCCGATGGACCTCTCCAGCCGCTACTACGCGGACATGACCCGCACCTTCGTCAAGGGCGAGCCGAACGAGAGCCTCCGCAAGATGTACGACGCCGTCCTCGAAAGCCAGGAGGCGGCGCTCGTCATGGTCGGCCCCGGCGTGGACGGCAAGGACGTGCACGATAAGGTCTCCGACGTCCTGCACGAGAAGGGCTACAAGACCCACCTCCACGACTGGGAGGAGGGCAAACCCTTAAGGGAGGGCTTCTTCCACGGCACCGGGCACGGCGTGGGGCTGGAGCTCCACGAGGCCCCCCGCCTCGGCGTCACCGGCCAAAAACTCATCCCCGGCGACGTCGTCTCCGTCGAGCCCGGCCTCTACTACCCGGAAACAGGCGGCGTCCGCATCGAAGACCTCGTCCTCGTCACCGAAGACGGCTGCCGGAACCTTACCCGGTTCCCGAAGGAGTTCGTTGTTTAGGCTACAGGCATCAGGTTTCAGGCTTCGGGTTGAACGCAAAATGGACGTCTGTCATGATCGGGTACCCGGCCCGGGTCTTGGGGCCCGATCTACCCGTGCGAGTCTTGATACGGATTCAGCCTACTGTCCTTGCGTGTACTCTCGGCCCCAGAGTTCGGGTTGCGGGAGACCGTCCTTGACCTGAAACCTGATGCCTGTGGCCTGAAACCTACTACTCACCTTGCCGCGAGTTGTAGATCTCGCCTCCCCGCTCGGCGTATTCTCGTAGCACGGAGGCGGCTTCTTCGCGCAGGACGTTCAGCTCCACGGTGATGCCGCGGGCTTCGAGGGAGCGGGCCCACTCGGACATCTTGGCCCCCTCGTCGAAGCCGACGGCGCGGGCGTCTTCGTCGCGGGCGCCGCAGACGAGGTGGCGGACGCCGGACCACGGTATGGCGCCCAGGCACATCGCGCACGGCTCGGTCGAGGCGACGAGCTCGTAGGGCGGGAGGCCTTCGCCGCCGAGGTCGAAGGTGCCAAGGGACCTCTGGGCGACCATGATCGCGACCATCTCGGCGTGAAAGACCGAGCAATTAGAGTCCACGACGAGGTTGACGCCGGGCGCCAGCAGACTACCCGACCCGCGCTCAAAGACCGCCGCCCCGAAGGGCCCCCCGGTTCCCCGCCGGACGTTCTCGCGGGCCAGCTCCACCGTCAGCCGCATCCGGGCCTCGACGGTCGGGTAGGGACGGTCCTTCGCGATCGTATCCACCCAGCCGGGGAGGCCGACCGAGACGTCGGGGAAACGCGAAGAGCCGTGCGTTGGATCTCTCACCTTCGTTCTCCTTCCGTGGTGGGCCGCCAGGCCGGGTAAGAGAGGTCGTCGCCGCGCGTAAAGATGGCCTCGGGCTCGGAGCCATCCAGTCCCACGACCATGATATCCGAGTCCTCGTCGTATCCGTAGGCTTCGTAGGCGATCCTTCGCCCGTCCGGGGACCACGAGGGCGGGGCGCCGTCGCTCACGTCCGTCGCCACCAACTCCTCGTTCGCGCCGTCGGCGTCGATGACGCGCAGCTCGCCCGTCGAGAGACCACCCGAGACGAAGGCCAGCCTCTCCCCGTCTGGTGAAGGTGTCGGGAAGCCCTGCAGGCCGGGACCGCCGGCCAGGGAACGGGGGTCCGGGTTGCCGGAGTCCGTCGCGTAGATCTCCGCCTCTTTGGGAAAGGCTATGCTCCGGCCGTCAAGGAGCCAGACCGTCCCGCTCGCGCCCTCGATGTCCACGCCGCGCGTGAGTCGTCTCTGGTTCGAGCCGTCGCCGGCGTCCATCACGTAGAGGTCACCCTCGACGGCGTAGGGAACGCGATACGTGCCCGCGGCACGGTCGGAGGCGAAGGCGATCTGCGTCCCGTCGGGGGACCACGCGGGGGACCACGCGGGGGACCCGTCGTAGCCGGGCTCGTCCGTGAGACGCGAGACGGAGCCTGTGGTTACGTCCAGGACGCACACTTCGATCCCCTCGGGATACCCGACCGAGCAATTGTACGCCAGGCGACGACCGTCGGGGGCCCAGGAAGGGGGGCCGAGGGGCGAATCGTGCGGCCCTGAGCCCGCCGCCTGATCGAGCAACTCCGGCCGCGAGCCACCCTCGACGTCCACGACGTACAGGTAGCTGCCGTCGAGGAAGGCGAGCCTGCGTCCGTCGGGGGACCAGGTCAGGAACTCGCCGGACTCCTCCGCGAGCCTCGTCCGGCCCCACATGCCGGGCAAGGGACCCTCCGGTTCCGCCAGGTAGACGCCATCGGAGGTGGAGAAGGCCAGCATGGCGCCGTCTCCCGCCGCCCCGAGAGCCCCACACCCGCTGCCGACCGCGCAGAGGATCAAGAGTGCGACGCATAGGAAGCGCGATGTCACCGCCCGTCCCGGGGTCTTTCTCACCGCGGCGTCCTCACGTTGCTTCGGACGCGGCGTACCTCGACCAGGCCCACCAGATAAACCGCCGCGCCCCACAGGAGGCTGTTCAGGAAGAGCAGGGGTAGTCCGAGCGTTCCGACCCACGGGTATGGCAGGAGCTCCCGGAGGTAGTAGGCGGGGAGCACTATCGCGTCCGCCGGGGCATCGAACACGCGCTCCGGCGCCGAAGCGGTCGAGGCTCACGCCCGTAGTGAAGCACCGCGAGGCCCGGGATCACGACGATCTTCTTCATCTCCGCGGGCATCATAGCAAGCGCCGACCGAGATGCTAGAGTGGGGAAAAAGTGACGAGAGGAACGGCTTTGGAGAGTAGACGCCTGGCAGACGAAATCTCTTTCTCGGAGGAGAAGATGCGAAAGAACCCCCTCTTCGACTCGCCACACCTCTTCTACGACGCTTACTGTCTCTTGCCCGGCCAGTCCCAGAAGGTCCACGCCCACGAGAATTCGGACAAAGTCTACTTCGTCGTCAGGGGCGCCGGCCGCTTCACCATCGGAGACGAAGAGGCTGACCTCACCGAGGGCCACGCCGTCATGGCGCGGGCCGGCGAACCCCACGGCGTCCGCAACGACTCCGGGGACGATCTCGTCCTCCTGGTCACGATGGCGCCGAGGCCGGCCTAGAGATGCCGGCCAGGGAAGCCCCCCAGCCGCCCTACGTCCTCCTCTACGAAGAGGCCGCGCCCGGTATGGAGCCGCTCCTGATCTCCGTCGACGACCGCCCCGCACTCCCCCTCTTCCACTCCGCCACAAAAGCCCAGGCGTTCCTGGACTCCACGACCTTCGGCCCCGACTGGAAGCCCATTGAAGTCTCCGGCGCCGGCCTGCTGGTCGCTTTGGAGGCCTGCCGGAACAAGGCCCAATACGTCGCCATCGACCCGCCCCCCGCAGGCGTTGGCGGCATGAGAGTAGAGATGGGCCGTCTCGAAGAGTTGATCGACGCCCTCCAGACGGGCCAGGGCGAGACGGATCTCTTCGGCCTTGGAGGATTAGATCGCAATTAGCTGTTAGCTATCAGCCGTCAGCAAAAGCGTGCAACTCGATACTTTGGGGTGTGCTGTCGGAGGGACCAGAAGCGGTTGCTACTGGCAGTAACCACCTTACACTGCACACCGGGGGGCCTCAGCGACCAGAAGCTGATAGCTGACCGCTGATAGCTGACAGCTCAGTACCCTGCGGCCTCTCCCTCCCCGCGCGGGTCGGCGGCGCCGGTGAAGCGGTTGGGTCGTCCTTGCCGGCCGTACTCGATGGTGAGGCCGTGGGCGTTGCCGAAGCCGAGCTCTTCGATGTAGAGGTTGTGGCCGAGGGCTTCGAGCTCGCCCTGGACTGAGGCCGGTATTCCTGGTTCGACGCCGAGGAGGTCGGGGATGACGAAGCTGAAGCGGGGGGCGCTTATGGCCTG
>CAXTDD010000312.1:0-4425 GCA_964242955.1 uncultured Rubrobacteraceae bacterium
GCCCCGACGCCGGCGCCGTCGTCGGGGCCACCCGCCCCACCCTCGGCCCCCGTATACGCGAGCTCCTGCCAGCCCCCCTCTTTCTCGCCCCCGGCTACGGCACCCAGGGCGGGGGTACCAAGGACGTGCTCCCTTTGCTGGACGCCCGCGGCGGCGGCGTGCTCGTCAACAGCAGCCGCGCCATCCTCTACGCGCACGAAGGGACGCCGCTCGACTACCGGACGGCCGCCAGGGACGCGGCCCGCGATACAGCACGCTCCCTGCGGTCGCTTTCAGCACGTTCCGGCTGACGCCTCCACTTTCAGCACGCTGCGCCCTTCGGGCTCCGCTTTCAGCACGCATCGGGCCTCCCGGCCCGCGCCTTCAGCCAAAACCTTTGCGGCGTGGCCTATGGGAGTCTTGAAGACCCCTGGGCGGATTTACGTCGGGCGCGGGCGGATTGCCGGATCTCCGAGGGATGTGGCCCCGGCATTTGAGGCCGCGCGCCTTCCGCTCCGGGTTGCGCCGTTGGCGGCGGTTCGGCTGAAAGGCGCGATGCGCCGTGCTGAAAGCGCAGCCCGAAGGGCGCAGCGTGCGCGGGGCCGCGGAGCGGCCCGCGAAAACAGGTGCACCACCGACACCACCGTCACGACCACCGTCGCCACCGCTACCACCGCGCCTATGAGCTGTACCACCGTCTCCCTGGTCATTGCTCTCCTCTACGTTCTCCTTGAACTATTGGGTCTTTCGGAGGGCCGTCTGGCGGTCTTCCGCTTTGCCCGTTATAGCCTCTTCGACCTTCTGTTCGAGATCCTTCTCGTAGCCCTCATAGTACTCATCTACCACCCACGTGACGATGCCGTCCCGTACCACGAAGAGCCTGGGTACCCGCTTGACGTTGTAGCGGGAGGCGAGCGTTCCGGTGGGGTCGTGCAGGCGGTCGTAGGGTGCGTCTATGTCTTCTCTGGCGCCGTTGACGTAGATGACGGCGAAGGATGCCTCGTCGCCGTATCCCCGGGCCGCCTCGACGAAACCGGGACGGGCCCTGTTGGAGTTCTGGTTCAGCGGGCTCCAGAAGGCCAGCACGTAGACGCCGCTGTCGGAGAGCTCGAAGCTGTTCCCCTCAACGTCCCTGGCGGTAAAGTTCTTGGCCGTTGAGCCTATATTCGGCTCTGGCGCGGCCACCGTCAGGCTGCCGGTCCCCGTCTCCGCGCCCCCGAAAGAGCGGTAGAGCAGGGACAGCGCAAGCACCAGCACCGCCACGACGGCCAGCCGCTTCATGAAAGATCCGGAAGGGAGATCGGGGAGCGCACGACACGAGAATTGTATACGTTCGGGCCTCCCTTGTCGTGCGGCCCGGATCGTCGTAGCCTTTATGCTCCCGTGTGCGGACTAATAGACATCCGGCGCGTGGCGCCAGCCGTCGCGCTCTTCGTGGCCGCCCTTGTTCTGGGTGCGGCCGACCCCGCGCCCGCGCAGGAGAACGAGGCGAAGGAGCTGCCGGCGCTGGAGGTCTCCGCCGGGGCGTGGGCCGTGACGGACCTTCAGGGCGGCGAGTACCTGGTAGGGGACGGGGCTTCGGAGGAGCGGCCGATGGCGTCTACCACCAAGATCATGGCCGCCCTGGTCGCCCTGGAGACGAACCTGGACGAGGAGGTCACGGTCTCGGAAGAGGCCGCCGCCTACGCCGTCCCGGCCTACAGCAACGTAGGCCTGCTCCCCGGCGACGTCCTGAGCGCCCGGGAGTTGTTGACGGCTTCCATGGTCGCCTCGGGCGACGACGCGGCTTATGCCCTGGCCGAGCACGTCGGGGACGGCAGCGTCGAGAACTTCGTCGGCATGATGAACGAGAAGGCCGAAGAGATGGGCCTCGACGACACCAGCTTCGAGAACCCCGTCGGGTTCGACGGCCGCGGCCACCACACGAGTGCTATGGACCTGGCGACGATGACCGGGGTGGCGATGGAGAACCCGGCCTTCCGCGAGATGGTCTCGACGGACTACGCGACCATAGCCACGCCCCTGCGCGAGATCCCGCTGACCAGCACCAACGACCTGCTCTTCGTCTACCCACCCGCCACGGGCGTGAAGACCGGGACCACGCCGGCGGCGGGCGAGAGCCTCGTCTCCTCGGCCAGGAGGGGGGACGAAGAGTACGCGTTCGTCATCCTGGACGCCGGCGAGGACCGCTTCCGCGCCTCGATCCGCGCCCTGGAGCACGCCTTCGCCGCCTACGACCGCACGGACCTCGTCGTCGAGGGGAGGAAGTACGCCGGGGCCGACGTGCCGTACCGGCGGGACGCGAACATAGACCTCGTCGCGGCCGGGGACGTCGAGGGCCTGGTGGATGCCAACCCGAAGGTCGAGCGGAAGGTGAGCCTCATGGAGGACCCGCCCCCTTCGGCCAGGCCCGGTACGAGGCTCGGAGAGGTCGTCGTAGAGGTGGACGGCGAGCGCGTAGGGAGTAGCCCGCTCGTCGCCCGGAGGGGCTACGAGGAGGCCTCGGTGTGGGACCGGGTGTGGTATACCGTCGGTGGGGTTTTGGAGTAGAGATACCGTTAGGGGAAGAGGAGAAGGTATGATCCTGACCGTCACCCTGAACGCCGCCGTCGCCCGCACGCTGGTCGTCCCAAGCCTGACCTTCGGACACCGCCACCGCGCGCCCCAGAGCGTGACGCTCGCGGGCGGCAAGGGCGTGAACGTGGCCCGCTCCCTGCCGGGTTCGCCGGCGGGCGCAACGGGGACGCCATCAGGGACGGCCTATCCGAGGCGGCCATCCCGTTCGACCTCGTGGAGATAGAGGGGCACTCGCGCACCTCGACGGCCATCGTGGACCCGATGAGCGGCTCGCAGACCGAGATCAACGAGCACGGTCCCGACGTGAGCCCCGCCGAGGCCCAGGAGTTCTCCCGGCGGCTGGAGCACCTGATGGAGTACGCCACGGCGGTCGTGTTCGCCGGCAGCGTCCCGCCGAACATGGAGGAGAGCTTTCTCGTCGGCCTCGTGCGCCGCGCGCGCGAACGGGGCCTGTACACCGTGGTCGATTCCCCGCCCTCCACCCTGAGGGCTGCCCTCCAGGCCGCCCCCTCGCTCGTCAGCCCCAACCAGCACGAGGCGGCGACCGTGGCCGGCTTCGACTTTATCGAGAAGACGGACTTTCCCCTGGGCCTCTCCCGCTTCATCGACCTCGGGGCGGCCGACGCGTGCATCACCTCCCCCGAGGGCCACTCCTACCTCACCACCGACACCGGCATCGTCTCCGCGCACGCCCCCAGGATAGAAGCCGTCTCCACCATCGGCAGCGGCGACGCGTACCTCGCGGGCCTGCTCGCCGGTCTCCTGCACCGCGACTTGGCGCCCGTGGACGCCGTGCGCCTCGCCGCCGGCTGTGCCGCCGCCAACGCCGAAACTCTGGGCGCCGGCCACTTCGAGGCCCGCCGCGCCGAAGAGCTCGCCGACTCCGTGCACGCCGAGTTCCTGAACCGCCAAGCCGTTAGCTATTAGCCGTTAGCCATTGGCTTCTCGTCGGGCGGAGAAGGTCCCTGTTGTTGGGAGAATGAGAGGTTTCGGCCCTCTATCCGCGAGGCGTGTTCACGTTGGAGTTGCGCCTTCTGTGGTCCTGGCCAAAGGCTAAAAGCTAATGGCAAATAGCTGATAAACTGGCCGGGTCGAAAGTCACCTTACACGAGACGGAGGTTCGAGATCATGGCGGTTGCCGAGGTAACGGACGCGTCTTTCGAGAGCGACGTCCTGCGGTCCGAGAGGCCGGTCATAGTGGATTTCTGGGCGCCGTGGTGCGGGCCGTGCAAGAGGATCTCCCCGATCCTGGAGGAGATGAGCGAGGAGCGCGACGACGTGCAGTTCGTGAAGCTGAACGTGGACGACAACCCGCAGACGGCCATGAGCTACAGCATCGCCAGCATCCCGACGATCGCCCGCTTCGAGGGCGGCGAGGTCACGGAGCAGGCCGTGGGCGCGCTGCCGAAGAACCAGCTTTCGGCCAGGCTCGGCCTGTAGCCGGAGCCCCACGGGTCCG
Organism: uncultured Rubrobacteraceae bacterium; assembly: GCA_964242955.1. GTDB lineage: Bacteria > Actinomycetota > Rubrobacteria > Rubrobacterales > Rubrobacteraceae > Rubrobacter_D. Next base: position 4,016 of record CAXTDD010000312.1, read on the forward strand.
GCACTCTATCGCCGAGATTGCCAGGAGGGACCCTCGCGGTTAGAATCCCTGGCGCAACGGTCCAGGGGAAGTCCGGTGTTGCCGGGCCTCCCGTGGGCGTCGTAGGTCACAAAGAGCAAGGAGGTAGGAGAGAATGAAGTTCAAGCCACTGGGTGAGCGGGCGCTGGTCCGCATCGTGGAGCGCGAAGAGACCACCGCGTCCGGCATAGTTCTGCCCGACACGGCCAAGGAGAAGCCGCAGACCGCCGAGGTCGTGGCCGTCGGCCAGTTCGAGGACGGCATCAGCGTGAGCGAGGGCGACGTCATCGTGTTCGCCAAGTACTCTGGCACCGAGATCAGCCTCGAGGGCGACGATTACATGATCCTCGACGCCGACGACATCCTCGGCATCGTCGAGAACTAGCCCAGCC
>CAXTDD010000313.1:0-222 GCA_964242955.1 uncultured Rubrobacteraceae bacterium
CTTCTAGCTTTCCTCCTCACCGCACGAACGCGCGGCCTCAACACCGTAAAGATCCCCGCACCGTCCCGGCACCCGTTGTTCGAAGCACCGCGTAAAACCTCCAGCAACCAGCCAGCGCAAAAAGCTGGCCGCTGAAAGCGGAAGCCGAAGGCTGCAGCGGCCTGATAGCCGACGGAGCGGGTTTTGGCGGCCCCCCCCCGGCCCGAAACCCCCGCAATGGGA
>CAXTDD010000313.1:232-4423 GCA_964242955.1 uncultured Rubrobacteraceae bacterium
GTTTTCGGAAGCCCGCCGCTTCCGAAAACCGCTCTAATGTGAAAGCGTGTACACTTTGGCGAACGGGGGGTGCATCTGACGGCGTGAGAGGAGAGGTCCGTGCGGGAGAACGTCATCGAAGCCACACCACTATCGGCTATCGTGGTCGGGCGAGAGAGTGAGGAGATGTGCCTGTTGGCCCGCCTCTTCAACGGCTTCGCCAACTCGACCCGGCTCTCCATCCTGTTGCTCCTGGTGCAGAGGGGCGAGATGAAGGTCGGGGAGCTCGTGGACGAGTTGGAAGCGCCGCAACCCCGCGTCTCGGACCACCTCCGATGCCTCGCCGGCTGCGGGTACGTGCAGGTCAGGCGCGAGGGCCGCAACGCCTTCTACTCCGTCTCCGACGAACGCATCTTGACGATCCTCGGCCTCGGCGAAGAACTCCTGCGCGACAACCGCGAGTGCCTGGAGGATTGCGACACCATTAAGAAAGACTGCTAGACCAAGCCTCGCAGCGCCCGCGCGGACCCTTCAGACGGCGCCCGCCGTCGAGGAACGCGAGAACTTCCAGTAGACCAACGCCGGCAGGATCGCGAGCCCAAGGGTCTCCGCGCAGAGCCGGAACTGCTCGTCGTTCGTCATGAAGGCCCGGATCGGGCCATAGAACAGCGTGAAGGCCGCCCCGAGCGTCGCGCCTTCACCCGACAGGCACCTTGCCTAGGCGCACCAGACTGGGTCCCCGGGGTTTACAGGATCAACCACCCGGTCGCGATCGTCCCCAGCAAGACAACAAGGGCGAACGCTACGAGTCCGTACGCGCCCGACACCTTGCGCGCCGCAAGCGCGAGCCCGGCGAGCAAAGCGACCAGCACAACGGCGAAGAGCACGTTAGAAGCGGCACGTTCGGCGGGCTCCAACACCAGGTACGCCGCTGACAACGACAGCCAAGCGCCGATCACGGCCCCCAAGAGAAGTACCGCGATGATCGTGATCGCTCTGCCCACTTGCCATACCATACGAATATTCTACGCTATTTGATTTACCTATCACAAGCGGACGTTCTTTTGCCATCCGCGTGACGGGTACGTGTAGCGCCGGCCGTGGCTAGGTTTGATGAAGTTGCCTGGCGGGCGCCTGCAGGTCCGGGAACTGCCGTGTTTACGCGGTGCGGGGGGCGGGAATGGTGAGGGTTCGTCCGACAGATTTCGACGGATCAGAGGTGTATCTAACGTGGCGCAGGATCCCAGGCAGGCAATAAACTCGCTGGCGGGCCGCACAGGGCCGATGTTGTCGGCCTTCGTGAGCGTGAACGCCGCCATCCCAGAGAACCAGGAGCGTGCTTATCTGGTTCGTCTCCGGGACGCCATGAACGACGAGGGCGTCCCCGAGGACCTGCAGTCGCGGGTCCGCGAGGCGTTGGAGGGCGAGACGCACCCCCACGCCCGGTCGCTCGCCGTCTTCGCCGCCGAGGACGGGTTCTTCGAAGTCTACCGTCTGCAGGTGGACGTGCCCGAATCCTACCGCTGGGGCGACCCGAACGTGGCCCCGCTCACCCTGGTCCTCGACGAGTACGAGGCCTACGGGGCGGCCGTCCTGGACGCGGAGCGGTTCCGGTATTTCGTCGTCTCCCCGCTCGTCGGGGATGAGGAGGCAAAGGCCAACGGGTTCCGCGAGGTCGACGTGGATCCCGCCGAGCCGTACCCGCGGGGCGGCATGGACCAGGAGTCGTCCAGCCGCCGGACGGAGGCCAACGTCCACAAGTTCTTCAACCAGCTCGGGAAGCTGACCAGGGACATCACCTTCCGCGAGGGGGTGAAGCGCCTGATCCTGGCCGGCCCCCGCGAGAGGACGTCCGAGTTCCGTAAACTCCTCCCCAACGAAGTCGAGGACCGCGTCGTCGCCGAGGAGCACGTGGATCTCGGCGGGCCGGAGGGGGAGCTCCTGGACCGCCTGGAGGAGATCCGGGAAAAGGCCGAACACGAACGCCAGGGCGAGCTTCTGGCGGAGATCCGGGAGCGCGGCGTCCGCGGCCCCGAAGAGACCATAAAGGCCCTGCAGGAGGAGAACCGCGTCCACCACCTCGTGGTCCTGTGGGAGCTCGAAGGCGAGGTGCGCTGGTCCGACGCCGACGGGCTCGCCATCATGGACATCACGCAAGAGAAGAGCCCGTTCTCCGGCGAACCCACCCGCGTGCGTCCCCTCACCGACGTGCTCGTGGAGCTGGCCTCCGCCCGCGGCGCCCGCCTGGACTTTATGCGAGGCGAGAACGAGAACACCGACACTTTACGCGACGAGTTCGGGGGCATCGCGGGCCTCGTCCGCTTCTAGACAGACACCCCTCCGACGGAACGCAGAGAGCCTCCGCCATCGGGCGTCCTACCCTTCCGCAGGGGCGCCGGACGGCGGCGAGGTCGGGAGGTATCTTGCCGCGGTTTTTCGGTCGTGTTTCAACTTTGTTAAGAACCTTGCAACACTTCTTCGCAGATGTTAACTTGATGATCGCCACGGCCGTGTTCCGGCGGTGACACGAGAGGACCATACTCAGAATTCGCGCTCTCCGCGAAGGAGAGAAGCAAGGAGCAGCGATGGGCGGAAGGTTGGGCGGGGTCGTAGTGTTGGCAGGCATCGTCGTGCTTGCCATCGCGGGTCTGGCGGTCGTCACGCAGACGGACCTGCTTGCCGGGGCGGGCGGGGACCGGACGGAGCGGGCCGCCGAGCCCGCCGGCGCCAAGAAAGACCCGCCCGAGGCCGCGAAGGCTGAGAAGAAGGACGAGAAGCCCAAAGCCAAGAAGGACGGGGCTAAGAAAGAAGACAAGAAGGAGAGCAGGGAGCAGCAGAAAAAGGAGACCGGCGACAAGGAGCAGGCCGCCAAGGCCAAGAAGGAGCCGGCCCCCCCGCCGGCAGAGGAGGAAGAGTCCGCCTCGGCCGCGGCTTCGGCGCCCGCCGACACCACCATGACGCTCGACGTGCCGGCGATCGGCATCTCGGTCCCCGTGTACGAGGGCACGACCGAGGCCTCGCTCTCGGCGGGCACGGGCCACCTCTCGGGCACCGGGTACCCTTGGGTCCCGGGCTCCAACACCTACGTGGCCGGCCACCGCGTCGGCTACCCCGGCACCGCCAGCGACTACGTCTTCTGGGATCTCCCCTCGCTCGGCATCGGCGACGAGGTCTACCTCACGGACGCCAACGGCAAGACCTACGACTACGCGGTCAACGAGATCCTGGAGGTCCCCATCACAGACCTCTCCGTGACCGAGCCCGTCGGCGAGGACGTCGTGAGCCTGCAGACCTGCATCGAGAACTACGGCGACTATTGGACCGAAGGACCCAACTGGAACGTCCGCTACGTGGTCCGGGCGGAGAAAGTTTAGGAGCCTTTAGCCTTTAGCTGTTAGCTTTTGGTCTGTTGGATGGTGGACGTTCCGGTCCGAGGTCGGGCCTGAAAGCCGCCGGATCCGCTCATAAGAAACGTCAACCAACGGCTAACGGCGCGATCTGCTGGAAGCAGACCGCTCTACGCTTCGGACATGGCGCGCAGAATCTTGGGCGTTGCCAGCCAGCGTAGTTGGCCCGCGGCCGGTCCTGCCGGGCCGTCGAAGCGGATGCAAACGACGCCGCCTTTCTTTATGGTGATGTCTGTGCCGTCGGCGTCTCCGGTGAGGAGGTAGGAGGCGAGTTCGTGCAGGCCGGGCCTGTGGCCGACCACGGCGACGGTCTCCGTCTTCTCGTACGCTTCGAGGGCCCGTACGGCCTTCTCCGGGGGGAGCGTCGGCTCGAGCGGGGTCCAGGTTTTGGGCGCGGGCCAGCCTTCGAGTTCGGCCAGGATCTCGGCCGTCTGCCACGCCCGCTCGAAGGGGCTGCTTAGCACCGCGTCGACCTCGGGGACCACCCGCGCGAGCCCGCGAGCAGCCTGGCGGAAAGCTTCATCTCCTTCCGGCGTCAGCGGGCGGTGGGCGTCGTCGGGCCAGCGTTCGGCGTCCCGATCGAAGGCGATGGCGTGGCGGATCAGGTAGAGTTCCATACGGGGTTACTTCCCGGCCCTGGCGGGCCTCTTCGCGGCGTCCTTCATGGTCTTCTCGAAATCTTTCCAGTCCTTGCCCTTCGTCAGGCTGCGGAACGGCTTGGATTTCAGCACCCTGGCGCGGGTAACGGCGGCCTCGCGCCGGTAGCGCTCCGCATAGACGCCCATCGTGAAGGCCGCGCCACGGG
>CAXTDD010000314.1:0-4386 GCA_964242955.1 uncultured Rubrobacteraceae bacterium
AGGGAGGGGCGGGGGCTGAAGAGTTGGCCCACGCCGTCGTGGACACCGTCAAGAGCGTGCCCGCGCGTTTCAGGTTCGTCTACGACGAAGAAGACGGGTTGTGGGACAAGATCTCGGCCGTGGCGACCAAGATTTACGGCGCAAGCGAGGTGGTGGCGGATACCAGCGTGCGGCGCCAGATCCGCAAGTTTCAGGAGGACGGGTACGGCCGCTACCCGGTGTGCATCGCCAAGACCCAGTACTCGTTCTCGACGGACCCCTCGCTGCGGGGCGCCCCGTCCGGCCACGTGCTGCCGATCCGCGAGGTGCGGCTCTCCGCCGGGGCGGAGTTCGTCGTCGCCGTGTGCGGGGACATAATGACCATGCCGGGGCTGCCCAAATCGCCGGCCTCCGAGCGCATAGACCTCGGCAAGAACGGGGAGGTGATCGGGCTGTTCTAGCGGCCGGCCTCGGAGACCTTGTGCCGGCGCAGGGCCCACCTGTACGCGTCCAGCGCGCTGAGCATGTAGACGAAGATGCCGCCGGAGTAGCGCCCGATAACCGAATGCTCCGGCGTCGTGAGGTTGTAGGTGACGACCGCCAGCAGGATGACGTAGAAGACGAACACCAGGCCGCGGGTGGGCATCCGGTTGACGACCTGGCCCGCCCCGGGCAGCACGAGGGCCACCAGTAGGACCAGCTTCGGGTTCGGGGGCATCCCCGCCCCGGCGTCTCCTCTCACCGCTCCTCACCGTCCCCGGACCCGGCGAAGACGTCCCCGATCCCGACCAGGGCGTCGAGGACCGGGGCGAGCCGCTCTTCCGTGAGCCCGACCCTGCCGAGGTCGGCCCGGCGGGTCACCCGGTAGAGGGCCTGGTCGCTCTCGGCCAACCGGCTCACCAGGCGCACCCCGCGTCCGGTTACGAGCACGTCCTTGGTGTCCGGGTCCGCCAGGAACGGCAAGAACGGTTTGAGCGCCGACACGGGCGGGGCTAGGGCCGGATCGGGGCTGGCGGCGCGGACGTGCTCCGGCCAATCCGCGTCAAGGGACAGGTCGTGGGGGAAGTCGCTGTTGGGGGAGAAGAACTCCGGGCCCGCCGGACGCATCAGGATGTCCAACGGGGCCGCCACGTTCAGCGGCCGGTGGTGGGTCGATATCAGCCACAGCACGGGCAGCTTGCGGAAGGTCAGGGAGTCAACCAGCGGTTCCAGCTTGATCGGGTACCCCCGATACCCTCCTTTTAGCGTCGGGTAGTTGATGCCGTCTTGCCGCACCTCGACGCCGGAGAAGAGGTGCTCCACCCCGTCGAACAACCCTCCCCTCTCGTGCTTCACCCGGCGGACGTGGCGCGCCTGGAGGAAGGCGAGGAGGCCGAAGCCGGCAAAAAGCCAGACGAGGAGCAGGCTCATCGAGACTAGCGCACGACCGTTACCGGGCAGGCGGCCTGGATGACGACGCTCCGGGCGACGGAGCCGATCAACGCGCCCACCAGGCCGGTGCGACCCGCCGAACCCACGACGATGTGGTCGCACCCCTCGGCCTTCGCGAACGCAACTATCGTCTCCGCCACGTTCCGGCCCTCGGCCTCGTGCAGGCTAAAATCGGTGCCCTCCTTCTCCGCGACCTCCCGGGCGTGGTCGAGTTCGCCCCGGATCTGGGCCTGGGCGACGCCCAACTCCTCGGAGTTCCAGCCCGCCGTGGTCCGCAGCTTCTCCTCCGTCACGGTGTTGACCACCACGAAGGCGACGTGGGCGCCGCACTGCCGGCCGAGGGGGGCGGCGAAGTCCACGGCCTCCCTCGCGCTGTGCGAGCCGTCTGTCGCACAGAGTATCTTCTGGATCACTTGGCGTCTCCGGGTCAGTAGCCTTTGGGCCTGGGCAGGGGTGCTGTGAACTGCGCCCCGCGTTTGACGTACTTGTACCGGCGCACGACGAACCAGATCGAGGCCAGAAAGTAGAACGCCAGAATGGAGAGCAACACCGTGCCGTACCCGAGGAAGGTCGCGAAGAAGACCAGCGCCGACAGCAGCCCCAGCGCGACGGCGGGCAGGGGGTGGAACGGCAGCACGTAGCCCCGCCGCACGGACCCGAGCGGCCACAGCCTCCTGAACCTGAAAAAGTTCGGGACCATAAAGCTGTACCCCAGCAGGCCAGAGAGGATCGAGAACGTGATGACCGTCGAGAGCAGCGTCGGGTTGTTGAGCAGCACCGGCAGGATGGCGAAGGCGATGGCGACGGGTATGAGGAAGACTATCGCCCTGAAAGGGGTCCTGTAGCGGGGGTGTACCGCCCCGAACCACGCGGGCAGGTAGCGGTCGCGGCCCATCGAGAACCACGCCCTCGAGGCGTCATTGATGCACCCGTTGGCCGAGGCGAGCGTGGCGCACAGGGTGCCGAGCAGCAAGAGTATGACCAGCACGTCGCTGCCGGCGACCCGGGCCACGTCGAAGAGCGGCGTGATGGCGGTGCCGAGGTACTGCCAGGGCAGCAGGCCGGCCGCCACGTACCAGGTCAGGGTCGCCGCGATGATGAGCGTCACGATCCCCGCCATGCTTCCCAGCGGTATGGACCTCGAGGCGGACCGGCATTCCTCAGCCGCCTGGGCGGTGCCCTCGATCCCGAGGTAGTACCACATGCCGAACTGGAAGGCGGCTATCACCCCGATCCAACCGTACGGCAGCCCGTTGGCGACCTCGCCGGTCAGCCCGCCGAGGAACATGTTCGCCCCCGGGTTCCAGGCCTGGATGCCGATGAACAGCGCGATGATGGTCAGGAAGGCGAAGGCCGTGATGACGAAGTTTATCGAGAGGCTCGTAAAGACGCCCCGGTAGTTCAGGTAGGCGAGCGCCACGATGGCCAGCGTGGCGAACGGGTAGGCGCTCAAGCCCTCGGAGCTGCCCAGGAGCCCGGAGAGCTCCGTGAGCAGGTAGCTGAGCACGTTGGCGTTGGCCGCCTCGAGCATGGTGTAGGCCATCGTGAGGTACAGGCCCACGTTGAAGGCCATGAGCGGGCCTATGGTGTGCTTGGCCTGGGCGTACTGGCCTCCGGCCGCCGGTATGGTCGACGTGATCTCGGAGTTGATCATGACGAGCGACGTGTACAACAGCCCCACCACCCACGCGGCTATGAGGGAGCCGTACATCCCGCCCTTCTCGACCGTGAAGTTCCACCCCATGAACTCCCCGACGAGCACGATCCCGACCCCTAGCGCCCAGATGTGGACGGGGGACAGAACCTTGAGCAACGACAGGTGCTCTTCCTGTCGGGCCGGGCCGGGCGCGGCGTCCTGCATCGCTACCTCACCCCGCCCTCTTCGTCGTCCGTCGGAACCTGGTCGATCTCCACGGCCATGGTCAGGAAGTCCTCGTCGTACTCCCGACCCACCCGGACGAGGTCCACGACCATCCAGAGGGCTATCCCCGCGCTCAATACCCACGCGGCTATCTCCAACGCACCCCACACGCTCACGTCCTACCCCTTTCCGAAGGGCCGAACTTCTCTTCTATTACCTCCCTGTACTCCCTGAAAGAGAGCCGGTACACGAAGGCCATGTACGCGATTATGATCGCCGCCGTTACGACCAGGGAGATCACGCTGAAGGCGTACTTGTCCGTGCTGGCCCTGTTGGCCGCGACGGAGTCGTTTACCCCCTGAAGGTCGACCATGCCGGCGTCGATCATCTTCTGGAACTGCTGCTTTTCGGCGGAAGAGATGGGCAACTCCGAAACGGGCTGGGGCTCCGCCGTCCCGCCCGCGGCGCCGCCGGCCTGCAGGCTGAGGACGTAGGTGCTGACGAAGAGCGTCGCGAAGAGCAGCACCAGTATGAAGACGGCGTCCACGAGCTGGCCCCGCAGGCTCTGGCGGGGTGGTTCGTAAGGCGCCACGCTAACGCCTCCTCTCGGCCCGGAGTGCCTCGCTCTGCCGCCGGTTCCTGTCCAGGTTGAGGATGTCCTCCCGATAAATGAAGTCCTTGTCCTTAGAGTAACTGCGGATCATGGCGACCATGGAGGCCGTGTTGAAGACCCCGAGGACCAGCAGCGAGAGGAGCAAGGCCGCCGACACGGCCGCCGAGGGTACCGACGGCCTCACGGCGAAGTAGGTGAACAGCAAGACGACCCACATCGCCACGGTGAACCCCACGGCGATCATCCTGTCCCGACTCGCCATGGCGGCGATCCTGGACTCCATAGACCCAGCCGCCGACTCCCCGGCCTCGGACTTTACAGACCCGGCCATATACCTCTCCTCCTCCGGCCCCACCCGGCGGTCGAAACACTCCCTGTCCCCGAACCCGAGGCTACTAAAGGTAAACAAAAGTTACCCGGGTTCAACAACGCCACAGCCTAATACAAAGCAAAATGTGATTCAAGACTCATTTTAAACCCAGCCCGACGAGCGCTCCGGAAC
>CAXTDD010000315.1:0-4373 GCA_964242955.1 uncultured Rubrobacteraceae bacterium
GGGTGGCGGTGGCGACCTACGGCGGGGAACCGCGCAACCCGGCCCTCTTCGCCAGGGACGTGTGGCCGCTCCTGGAGCGCGAAATGTCGGGGGACAGGGGTGCGCGGGCGGTACTGGCGCGCCACCCGGAACTGGTAACGGAGGTGCCTTGCGATGACGTAGCGGACCCGGCCGACGTGGACACAGTAGAGGACCTGCGGCGCCTGGAGGAGCTGGCCGCCCCCCGGCGTGGCGAAGCAATCCGTCAAAGGAGGGACCGATGAAGCTGAACAACGAGTTTACCGTCGATGTGCCGGTGGAAGACGTCTGGAACGTGTTGCTCGACCTGGAGCGGATCACGCCCTGCCTGCCGGGCGCCTCCCTGACGGAGGAGACCGGCGAGCGCGAGTACGACGGGGCGATGAAGGTCAAGCTCGGGCCCGTCACCCAGCAGTACAAGGGGACCGTCAAGATCCAGGAGGCCGACGAGTCCGCGCACCGGGCGGTCTTGCGGGCCGACGGCAAGGACGCCCGCGGGCAGGGCACGGCCTCGGCCACCATCGTCTCCACCCTGCACGACGAGGGCAACAACAGCACCAAAGTAAACGTCGAGACCGACATGCAGATCACCGGCCGCGCGGCCCAGTTCGGCCAGGGCATCCAGCAGCAGGTCTCCGAGAAGCTTCTGGGCCGGTTCGCCGACTGCCTGGAGGAGGAGATCGTGAACGGCGGGGCCGCCAGGGGCGCGGACGTGTCCGAGGCCCAGCCGTCCGCGAACGGTGCGTCCGGAGAAGGCCAGCCCCAGCCCGAGGCCTCCCGGCAGGGCGGCGCGGGGCAGGACGACGTCGAGGCGCTCGACCTCGGCGAGGCGAGCCGGGACGCGGTCATGGGCCAGATCAAGCCGGCTATTCCCCTCGTGGTCGGCGCCGTCGCCCTGATACTCGTGATCCGGCTTCTCAGAGGCGGGAACTCCTCCAGCGGCGATCTCGGCGGGGGGCGCGGCATGATCGAGGCGCGGGTGAGGTTTTAGCTTTTAGCCGTTAGCTTTTAGCTTTCAGCCAAGAGGGCTGACCGCGGAGGCCGGAGGCGGTGATGGTTCATCGCGCTGAACGGTGTTACTGCCACCCCGGTACTGCTGCGCGGTAGGAACCGCGAAGTACGACGACAGAGGGCGCCGGGCGCTGTACCCGGCGCCCTCCCTGGCTTGAAGAACCGGCCGGTTGGCGGCCCCTAGCTAGAGCTCAAGCTGGCCTTGACCCTGTTCAGGACCTCGTCTGCCTTGTCCAACAGGCCCGTCTCTCGGGCCTTGTTCGCCATGGATGGGTACACCCAGTTGTTCTCCTGGGCCCTGTCCACCGCCCGTGCTACGGGCCCTTTCTCCGCCTGGGGGGCCGCTTGCGCCTCTGTGGCCCCGTGGGGTTCCTCCCGCTCTTCCCGCCCTCCGCTTACCGGGCCCATCAACCGCTGCTCGTTGACCGCCCTGAACAGAGGTTGCTCGTCTTGCGGCCGTCCATTTCGTACCGGCACTGGTGCACTCCTTCCCCGGTGGTGCTACTACACCTTGCTTTATACTCCTAAATCCGGCTTGGCGCAGTAGCACCCGGCGCGACGGCGGGGTGGCCGGGATCTCGAAGCCCAACGCGTCACGGGCATAAGATGGGTCGAAAAGAGGAGGCTCGGTGAAGATAACCTACGAGTTCACGGTCGGTGTACCCGTGGATCAAGCGTGGAACACCATGCTCGACCTGGAGAGGATCACCCCCTGCCTGCCGGGGGCGGCCATCCACGGAAAGAAGGCCGACGGCGGTTACGACGGCACGATAAAGGTGAAGGTCGGCCCGATCACCGCCGGCTACGAGGGCACCGCCAGATTCGAGGAGGCCGACGAACCGAACCATCGCGCCGTCCTCCAGGCCACCGGCCACGAGGTCCGCGGCCAGGGCACCGCCTCCGCCACCATCGTCTCCACGCTCCAGGAGGTAGACGACGGCACGAAGGTCAACGTGGAGACGGACCTGCGGCTCACCGGCCGGGCGGCCCAGTTCGGGCGGGGCATCGCCCAGGACGTCGCCACGAAGATGCTCGATGAGTTCGTCGCGTGCCTGGAGCAAGAGATCTCGGTCGCCTCCGAAGCCACACAAGCCGCCCCAGTCGTCGAGCCAGCCACCGGAAACGGCCCGCCGCCCGCCGCGGTCGTCGGCGGCACCGTGGAGGGGGCCATCGTCGCCGGGCCCAGCCCCTCGAAGGCGGCGGCCGGCGCCCCGACCACCGGCATCCGGCAGCCGACCACGCAAGAGGCGATCCGCCGTCCTCCTCCGGAAGAAGTCGAAGCTTTCGACCCCGGGGCCACGGGCCAGGGCGCGGACTTCAAGCGTCTCGCCCCCGCGCTCGCCGGCGCCGGCCTGCTCGTCGTCCTGATCTGGCTTCTCCGCAGGCGGCGTTAGAGTTGTTGGCCCTCGGCAGGACCTGTTCGCCGGAAGACGGTCGCCGACCACGTAACTCCCGAAGGCTCATATCCTCGCAGGACGCCAGGGCGATTCATGGGGAAATGGGCCGGTGGATCGACCCTGCCGCAAGCCGCTGTCGCATGCTGGTAGCCGACCGACCTAGTGGTCGTGGTGCTGGTGGACGACGGCGTGGCCTCTGCCGCGGGCGATGAGGTAGCGGTTCACCGGGAACGCGGCGACGAACGCGACCGCGAGCGCGAAGGCCAGACTCCCCCAGAACAGGACGGAGGTGAGGCCCGCCTCCATCGCGCCGGGGACGATGAGCAGAATGGCGTTGTCCACGATCTCCATGACGGTAATGGAGAGGGTGTCCGACGCGAAGGCGAGCGGCAACACCGTGGCGAGCGCCAGGCCCGAGCGCAGCAGCGGCAGCATCGTCAGCGAGTAGCCGAAGAAGAAGGCCAGCGCCACGGCTAGGACTATCGTGGCGACGTTGCCCCAACCGAGGGCGGTCCCGATCACCATCCCCAAGACCTCCCCGATGGCGCACCCGGTCAGGCAGTGCAGCGTCGCGCTGAAGGCCGTCCTGTTGAGCGAAGCACCGTTGCCGTTCACGTTGATAATCCTCTCTATCTCTTCAACGCTAACCGATGTCCATTGTACCCCCCTACCCTATACGAGAAGCGAGGAAATTCGGTCCGTGGGGAACGGTTTCTCGGGGTGGGGTGGTCGCGAGGAGGGCCTTATACTCACGGGACGTTTTCCGGGAGAGGAGGCGCTCGTGCGTTATGGGTTCGTGATCCCGAACGGTGGCCCGCGGGTCGTCGCGGGGCTGGTCCGCGAGGCCGAAGAGGCGGGTTGGGACGGGGCTTTCTACTGGGACGGCATCGCCGTGGGCGAGATGGACACCTACGATCCCTGGGTGGTGATGGCGGCCATGGCGATGGAGACCGAAACGGTCCGCATCGGGGCCATGCTAACCCCGCCGGCCCGCCGCAGGCCGTGGAAGCTCGCCCGCGAGACGGTGACCCTCGACCATCTTTCCCGGGGAAGGCTCGTATTGCCCGTCGGCCTCGGGGCGACCGACGACGGAGGCTTCTCCAAAGTCGGGGAGCCGGTGGACCGTAAGACGCGGGCGCAACGGTTGGACGAGGGCCTGGAGATACTGACGGGTTTATGGAGCGGGGAGCCGTTCTCCTACGAGGGGGACCACTACCGGGTGGAGGAGATGACGTTCTTGCCGAGGCCGGTGCAGAGGCCTCGAATCCCGATCTGGGTTGTGGGCGCGTGGCTGAGCCAGAAGTCCATGAACCGCGCCCTCCGCTACGACGGTCTGCTCGCGTACACGACCCGCGGCGAGGTGACGCCGGAAGACATCCGGGCGATGAAGGAGTACGTCGAGGAGAACAGGAAAGCGGGGGACGACTTCGACATCGTGTGGGAAGGCCAGACGCCGGGCGAAGACCCGGAAGCGGCAGCCTCGATGGTGCGTCCCTACGCGGAAGCGGGTGCTACGTGGTGGATCGAATCCCCCTGGACCCCGCCTAACGCCCCCGAAGACCTCAGCCGACGTATAGCGCAAGGACCCCCACGTATCGACTAACGGACATAAAGGCTAACAGCTAAAGGCTAACAGCTAAAGGCTAACAGCTAACTGCTATCTCTGCGCGTCTTTGAGGATCTCGAAGATCTCCTCTATCAGCGCCTCGCGTTTGTCGGGAGGAAGATCCCTGGGATGGATCGTCTGTTTGTCCGACTGGAGGTTGCGCAGGCTGGCTTCTTCGGAGAGGTACTGATCGATCAGGCGCACAATGGCGTCCACTTTTTCGCGGGGCAGTCCGTCGCCGCCGCGGGTGAGTCTGCTCCACATGGTGGTTTCCCTTCCGTGACGGGTCGCCTTCGCGCGGGATTATACCGGCGGGGCCGCGGGTGGGGTCAGGTGGGGCG
>CAXTDD010000316.1:0-4350 GCA_964242955.1 uncultured Rubrobacteraceae bacterium
CGCCGCCGCCCCCCCCCCCCCGGCCCCCCCCCCGCCCCCCCCCCCCCCCCCCGCCCCCCCCCCCCCCGCCCCGACCGGAAGATCCCGGAGATCCAGGCCCGCGCCGACCGTTACAGGCTCGAAACATAAGGCCGGACTCTCTCGGGAATACCACAATATATAGTGTTTGATCCCGCTTAAATACCCTATTCGCCTATGTAACAACTTCACAAAATTGAACAAGCAGCGGTTTGTGCCGGCTTGTAACTCGCCCGGGTGGTAGTAGTCTCTCGGCTTGTTGTGCAAGCAATCTGGAGGGGGACTCTCTTGAAGTCTTTTCTCAAGACGATGTTGGTGGCCGGGGCGATGACGGTTTCGTTGGCTGCCATGCAAGGTGAAGCGGCTGCGGACACGCAGTTGTCGAGTTGGTACGGGCCCGGTTTCGAGGGCGCGCCCACGGCGAGCGGTGAGCTCTACAACTACGGGGACTACACGGCGGCCTCGTTGCAGTACCCGCTGGGGACCGAGTTGCTGGTGAGCTACGGTGGCAACTCCACCGTCGTCGTGGTCAACGACTACGGCCCTTACGTGGCTGGGCGTGAGATCGACCTGTCGCAGTCGGCGGCCGAGGCGATCGGCCTGACCTACGCCGGCACGGACTACGTGGACGTGCAGGTCATCGGGTAACGCCGGGACCGTAAGAGGTTCCGATAGGGGCGGGCGCGGCGGGGATGCCGAGTCCGCCCCTTTCGCTTACCTGCCGGGGCATGTCGCCGAGACTGCGCTGTGCATATAATCCGGGGACGAAGGCTCCGGAAAGGGTGAGGCTCGGTGGACGACGGTTTGCAGGGGGTCAGGTTCTTCGAGTTCCTGACGGAAGAGGAGAGGGAGGAGTTCGTCAAAGCCTCCGAGCCCGTGTCCTTCGGGGTCGGCGAGACCATCATCTCGGAGGGTGCCGAGCCGAAGAGCCTGTATGTGCTCACGTCCGGAAGGGTCGAGGTGAGGAAGCGGCTGGCCGGAGATCGGGACCGGCTGCTGGCCGAGATAGAGGCCGTCGGGGAGCCGACGGTCGTGGGAGAGAGGGGTTTGCTCGGGGAGAGCGGGGCCTCGGCGACGGTCACGGCCGTGGGCGAGGTGAGGGGGATCGGGATCCCCCGCGAGACCTTCCGCCGGATGGTAGACGAGGGCCGTCCCGCCGCCTTCAAGCTCTCCTACCGCATCGCCCGCACGCTTGCTCGTAGGCTCACGCGCCTGGACGAGGAGGTCGTCGAGGCCATAAGGGAGCTCGAGCGGCGGGGCGAGACCGACGTCGAGGCCTTCCGCGACAGGCTCATAACCGACTGGTCCGTGTAGGAGAGGGGTGGGGATGCAAGGTACGCCAGGGCGAACGCCGGACTTCGGGTCGGTGCCGGTCTTCAGGCACCTGGACGCCGAAGAGAAGGCCGAACTCGAAGGCATGATGGAGCCCGCGTACTTCGAGGCGGGCCGGATCATCTTCCGGGAGGGCGGCCCGGAGGAGCGATTGTACGTCGTTACGTCCGGCACGGTAGAGGTCTACAAGCGGGTCCTCCGCAAGCGCCGCCAGCACCTGGCCACCGTCGTGGCGCCGACGGTGGTGGGCGAGATGGGCCTGCTCACGGAGTCCCGGGCCGCCGCCACCGTCGAGGCCGTCACCCCCGTCGAGGCCTACGGGATAGACCGGGACAAACTGCTGGAGATGCTGGACGACGACTCCCCGGCCGCGTGCAAGCTCATCTTCGAGATAGGGCGCACCCTCGCCGAGCGCATGGCCCGCACCGATGCGATGGTCGCGGACGTCATAGCCCACCTCGAGGGCGCCCAGTCCGGCGCCGGCGACGCCGACGTCTTCCGCGACCAACTCGTACGCGACTGGGGGGTTTAGGCCAGCGAAGCTGGCCGCACGCTGCGCCCTTCGGGCTCCGCTTTCAGCCCGGCGCTTCGCGCCTTTCAGCACGCTTCGGCCTTATGGCCTCCGCTCTCAGCACGCCGCCCTACGGGCGGCTTTCAGCTTTTTGGTAGGTGGTGTTCCCCGGGGCTTCGGTCGTGTCGTTCGGGGTGAAGATCGGGGCGTGTGTCTTTTCGGGGATCGGCGTCCCCGACCGCGGGCAGACGGGACCGGGCGGGGTTGCGCCGGCCGTACCTACTGCCCGGTACCGGGTTTGGGTGTTGGCTGCGGGGGGCCTGTCGCCCCGTCTTTCGCGAGGTTCTCCACGGCTCTAACGAGGTCGCCCATGCCCTTGCGGCGGACCAGGCGGGTGTCTTTGTAGAGAAACGGGTTCAGGCGCCAGCGGCTCTCGTAGGGCGCGCCGGAGAGGTCTTTGTAGCGGACGGTCACGTGGATGCCGGCGCGGAGGTTCCTCTCTTCCAGGAAAGGTATCAGGGAGTCGAGGTCGTCCCAGTAGCAGGAGATCTCACCCTGCGGCGGCAGGAAGTCGAGGCCGTCCCTGAAGAAGGGCAACTCCGAGATGACGAACCCGCCCGCGTTCTCCAGCGGCGTCGAGAACTCGAAGGTTATGTCCTTGGCCGCGCCCTCGCTGACGTTGCGGATCGCCACGTCGAGTTCGGGCAGGCCGTCGTAGTCCTCCTGCACGATGACCAGCGGCCGGCCCATCGCCGTGCGCTGCTCCCGCATCTCGTGGAGCGTCTGCTGGCTCGCCCGCCACGTAAAGTAGTACCCTACCGCCAGCACGATCACGAAGAACAGGTTGGTCACCGCGGTAACGAGCTGGGCCAGGGTGACGAGATCCATGCACGCACACTAGCGAACGGACGGACCGACCACAACCACCAGCCCAAAAGCCCGCGAAGCGAGCTTGCTAGTACCCGGGTATGGGTACTTCGTCGAACATCTCCCTGTCCGCGCCGCAGTCGGGGCACTTCTCCGGGGGAGGCTCGCCCTCGACGCGGTAGCCGCAGTTGGTGCAGGCCCAATTCAGGGGCTCGGCCTCGCCCCGCGGTTCGCCCTGCTCTTCCGTCATCCGGTCTCCTCTCTTCGGATCGTCCTACCAGGGTACCCACCGGGGTCGATCGAGAACCGCCGGAACGCAGGGATGCGGGTGCTAGACTCTCCGCTCCACGGTCGCGACCCGAAAGGCCCAACCCGACGTGCAGAAAGACCCGTCAGCCGAGTCCGCGAAGCGGTCGCGGGGTGTCCCGCCGACGGGGCTCGTGCTGCTCGGCATCGGGTCCGTGCAGTTCGGGGCGGCCATCGCGAAGGGGATGTTCGATTCGCTGGGGCCTGGCGGGACGGTGTTTCTCAGGATCTCGCTTGCCGCGCTGGTCTTGCTCCTGATCTGGCGCCCCGCGCTGGGCGGGTACGGCCGCCGGGAGTACGGGCTCGCGGTGGTGTTCGGGCTCGTCCTGGCGGGGATGAACCTCTCGCTCTATCTGGCGATCGACAGGATCCCGCTCGGCGTCGCCGTGACGCTCGAGTTCGCGGGACCCCTGGGCGTCGCGGTCTTCGGGTCGCGCCGCCTGCTCGACGGGCTCTGGGTGGCGCTCGCTGCCACCGGCATCCTCCTGCTCGCGCCGCTGGACGTGCTCGGAAGCTCGAACCTGGACCCCGTCGGCGTGGGCTTCGCGCTGCTGGCAGGCGTTCTGTGGGCTTCCTATATCCTGCTCAGCGCTCGGGTCGGGGGCGTCTTCCCGGGCGGGACGGGGCTCGTGATCTCGCTAGGCGTCGGCACGGTGGTCTTGCTGCCCGTGGGTATCGCCGGGGGCGGATGGTCCCTCCTCGACCCCTGGCTCCTGCTCGCCGGCCTCGGCGTCGCGCTGCTCTCCTCGGCGATCCCTTACTCGCTGGAGATGCAGGCCCTGCGCCGCCTTCCGACCCGCGTCTTCGGCGTCCTGATGAGCCTGGAGCCCGCCGTCGCGGCCCTCGTCGGCTTCGTGATCCTCGGCGAGCTGCTCGGCCTGCGCGCCGTCGTCGCCGTGGGCCTCGTCACCGTGGCCGCCGCGGGGGCCTCATTGTTTGCCGGAGGATCAGGACCATCGGAAAAGTCTCCTTAGAGTGCGACCGGCCCGGGGCCGGAAGAGAGGATAGTTTCCTGTGAGGCTCCGCCTGCTCGTGCTCGCGCTGGGGACGTTCGCGATCGGGACGGGCAGCTTCGTCTTCGCGGGTTTGCTGGAGGGGGTCGCGGCCGACCTCTCCGTCTCCGTGGGCGCGGCGGGCAACCTGGTGACGGTCTTCGCGGTGACGTACGCGGTCAGCTCTCCCGTGCTCGTTACCCTCGCGGGGGGCGTGGCGCCGCGGAGGATTCTGGTCGGGGCGATGGCGGTGTTCGCGCTGGCGAACGCGGCGGCGGTGTTCGCGCCCACCTTCGGGCTGTTGCTCGCCTGCCGGGTGCTCGC
>CAXTDD010000317.1:0-4339 GCA_964242955.1 uncultured Rubrobacteraceae bacterium
ACTTTGAGGCCGCGTTCGCGGGCGGTGCCGGCGTATTCGGAGTCGGATTCGGGGTTCGTGTGGACGTCGCGGACTTCGACCTCGTATCGGACGCCGTATCCTTCGAGGCGGGCGGTGCATTGTTCGAGGACAGGTAGGTCGGCGTCGGTGCCGACGAGGATGCCGACCCTCGGGCTCACAGGTCTTCCAGTTCTATGGCTTCGAGGGCAATGTCGGTGCGGTAGTGCATGCCCTCGAAGTGGATCTGCTCGACCGCCGCGTAGGCCCGCGCCCGCGCCTCGATGATGGAAGGTCCGGTGCCGACCACGTTCAGGACCCGCCCGCCGGCGGTGTGGAACCGGCCGTCCTCCTCTTCCGTGGCGGCGTGGTAGACGTAGACGCCGGCGGGGATGTTCTCCAGGCCCGAGATCTCATCCCCCGAATGCGAGGAATCGGGATAGCCTTCGGAGGCGAGCACGACGCAAACGGTCTTGTCCGCGGACCAGACGACCTCGCGGCCGGCCAGGTCCTCTTCGCCGGCGGCGATCATGATCTCCAGCAGGTCCGATCCGAGACGGGGAAGTATCACCTGGGTCTCGGGGTCGCCGAAGCGGCAGTTGAACTCCAACGCCTTCGGCCCGGTCTCGGTGACCATCACGCCGGCGTAGAGCAGGCCCGTGTACGGCGCGCCTATTAGAGACAAGTGATGGATGGTGGGGCGGATGATGTCTTCGAGGATGGCCGCGTAGGTGGGCGGCTCCATCCACATTATCGGGGAGTAGGCCCCCATCCCGCCGGTGTTCGGGCCCTCGTCCTCATCAAAAGCCCGCTTGTAGTCCTGGGCCGGCAGGAACGGCAGGATCTCGTGCCCGTCCGTGACGACGAAGATGGAGGCTTCGCGCCCTTCGAGGCACTCTTCTATGACGATCCTCTCCCCCGCCGCCCCGAACTTGCCGGCGAAGGACGCCCTCACGGCCTCCTCGGCCTCGTCGCGCGAGTGGGCGATGGTCACTCCTTTGCCCGCCGCCATCCCGTCGGCCTTGACGACGACCGGGAAGTCGGTGTGCGTGGCGAGGTAGGCGAGGGCGGCCTCCTGGCGGTCGAAGGCCTCGAAGTCCGCGGAGGGTATGCCGGCCTGGCGCATGAGCTCCTTGGCGAAGACCTTGGAGCCCTCGATGCGGGCGGCGGCGCGGGATGGGCCGAAGACCTTCAAGCCCTCCTCCCAGAAGCACTCGGTTATGCCCCCGATCAGGGGCGACTCGGGTCCGACCACGGTCAGGTCTATGGCGTTCTCTTTGGCGAAGTCGCGCAGGGCGATGAGGTCGTCGGCGGGGATGTCGGCGACCTGGGCTATGCGGGCTATGCCGGGGTTGCCGGGGGCGGCGAACATCTCCGGGGCGCGCGGGCTGGCGGCCAGCGCCTCCACCAGGGCGTGTTCGCGCCCGCCGCTGCCGACGACCATCACCCGCACCGCCCTAGGTCCCGATCCTCTCTACTATCGCCTGGTCGCGCTCGGGGCCGACGCTGATCATGCACAGCGGAGCCCCGACCTCGGCCTCGACGAAATCTACGAAATCCTGCGCGGTTCCCGGCAGGTCCCCCCTCATCCTGCAGCCCGTTATGTCCTCGTCCCAGCCGGGCAACGTCTGGTAGACGGGACGGGCGTGGTGCAGGTCCGTCTGGTGCATCGGGTAGCCTTCGAAGGGCTTGCCGTCCACCTCGTAGCCGGTACAGATCTTGATCTCATCGACCGAAGACAGCACGTCCAGCATCGTGAGGGCGCAGTGGGTGATCCCGTTAAGCGAAGCGGCCCACTTGATGGCCGGCAGGTCCAGCCATCCCACCCGCCGGCTCCTGCCTGTCGTCGTTCCGTACTCGCGCCCGACCTCCCTGATGGTCTCCGCGACCCCGTCGAAGAGCTCGGTCGGCATCGGCCCGTCACCGACCCTCGTGGTATAGGCCTTGGTCACCCCGACGACGTACTCCAGTTGCCGCGCCGGGATGCCCGAGCCCGTGACGGCCCCGCCAACGGTCGGGTTGGACGAGGTGACGAACGGGTAGGTGCCGTGGTCGTTGTCCAGGAGGGTGGCCTGGCCGCCTTCGAGCAGGACCTTCTCCCGGCGCTCTAAGCCCTCGCGCAGCATGGTGCCCGTGTCGGAGATCATCGGGCTGATGAAGTCCTCGAAGCCGCGCAGCCAGGCGGCGAGGTCCGAGACATCGTAGGGCTTCTCGCCGTAGACGTTCTCGAAGATCGTGTTCTTCTCGCGCAGGGCCGCCTTCAGCTTCGCCTTGAGGATTCCCTCGTCGGAGATGTCCTGGACGCGGACGCCGTAGCGGGCGACCTTGTCCTCGTAGGCCGGGCCGATGCCCCTGTTGGTGGTCCCTATCTTGGCGTCGCCCAGGGCTATCTCGCGGTGGGAATCGAGGGCTATGTGGTAGGGCATGATCAGGTGGGCGCGGCCGTCGATCTTGAGCCGGTCGCGGACTTCGATCCCGCGCGCCTCCAGCGCCTCGACCTCCTCGACGAGCACCTCCGGGTTGACGACGACCCCGTTGCCGATGGTGCAGACGACGTCCTCGCGCACGATGCCGGAGGGGACGAGGTGCAACTTGAACTCTTCTTCGCCGACGCGGACGGTGTGCCCCGCGTTGTTGCCGCCCGAGTAGCGCGAGACGTAGTGGACGTCGGCGGCGAGGGCGTCGCAGACGCGGCCCTTGCCCTCGTCGCCCCAGGCCAATCCGAGCACGACCGTGGCCGTCAAAACTCCACCTCCGCGGTAATGTGCAGGACTTCGAGACGGGCGCGGCAAGAGGAAATCGAGTACGCCGGACCGGGAGCCGAACTCCTCGTCTTCCGGTCGAACCCGACGCTCTCTGCCACGCCCGCAGCGTAGCACATGGTTTTACGGAATTGGAGGCATCAGGCAACAGGTTTCGGGCTTCAGGGGTGAGCGGCCGATCCTCGGGGCCGTTTTCCGGCGGCTCCGGCAGGGGTGGCTCCAAGGCAGGGCCCAGGCAGACGGGCTGCGGGCATCGACGGCAACCCCTGATGCCTGCAGCCCGAAACCTGATGCCTCCTTTTCTACGCCTGATCCGCTATGTTCTGTAGCCCGCTCTGCAAATCGGAGAGCGCCTGGTCCACCGGTATGTCGCCCTTGACGGCGCCATTGAACTGCTCGGCCATCTCAAGGGACATGTCCGAGTAGACGGGCGAGATGGGCCTTGGCCTGGCGTTCGCGACCGCCTCGCTGCCGAGTTCGGCGACCGGGACTTTCTCGATCACCTCCCGGTCTTCGTAGAGCGCGGTGCGGGTGGGCAGGAACGAGCCGGTGGTGGACCAGAGCCTCTGCTGCTCGGTGGCGGACATGTACTGGATAAAGGTCCAGATCGCGTCTAGCTTGTCCTCGCTCTGGGCGTTGACCATAAGGTTCCAGCCGCCGAGGCCGCTGAAGCTCTGGTTGCCCTCCCCGTTCACCGGTATGGCCGCCACGCCGACCTGCTCGGGCCTGACCTCGGACTCCTTGGGGTCCGAGAGGAGCGCGTAGGTGAAGGGCCAGTTGCGCATAAAGACCGCGTCGCCGTTGGTGAAGATGGCCTGCGACTCCTGGGTGGTGTAGTCGCCGCTCGCCCGCGGGGCGATGCCGTCGGAGATCATGGACCGCCGGACCTCTAGCCCGGCCGCCGACTCGGGGCTGTCGATGATGACCTTCTGCCCATCGAGAACGTCGCCGCCGGCGTTCCAGACGTGCTCCAGGGCGTCCACGACGCCGCCCTCGTCCTCGCTGCCCTGGAAGACGTACCCGAACCTTACGCCCTGGTCCTGCGTGATCTTGCCGGCCTGCTCCTTCAGTTCGTCCCAGGTCTTCGGGGGTTCGGAGTAGCCGGCTCTCTCCAGCAGGTCCCGGCGGTAGAAGAACATCCCCGCGTCCGTGAACCACGGGACGCCCCACGTGGCGCCCTCGTACTCCAGGGAGCTTATCGGGCCGTCGAGGTAGGCGCCCTTCATGTCGTCGGTAAAGCGGTCGGAGAGGTCCAGGATCCAGCCGTTCGCCGCGAACTGGGCCGGCCAGATGACGTCGCCCGCGATCACGTCTATGTTCGACCGCCCGGACTGGAACTCGGACTGGATCTGCTCCAAATACTCCGTACTCGTCTCGGCCATCCGGCGCCACTTGACCTTGATCTCACCCCGATGCTGCTTGTTGAAGTCGGCTATGAGCTTCTTGAGCCCCTCTTCCCCGCTGCTGTTGAAGCTGAAGGTAATGTCCCCCGACCCGCCCTCTTGACCGCCGCCGCACCCGGCGAGCGCCCCGCTCCCGAGCAACGCCGCCCCGGCGAGCACGGCTCCCCCCTTCAGGAA
>CAXTDD010000318.1:0-4318 GCA_964242955.1 uncultured Rubrobacteraceae bacterium
GCACGACGAGGCGCTGGCAGGGGCGTTCGCGGAGAGGGCGACGGAGCCCGGACGGCGGGCAGGGTCCCAAGAGGGTTGAGCATCTTCGTCGACACGTCGGCCCTCTATGCGGTGCTCGACGCGGACGACGAAGAGCACCCCGGCGCCCGTGGGACGTGGGAGAACCTGGTTCCGGCAGGGGATACGCTCCTCACGAGCAACTACGTGCTGGTCGAGACGATGGCCCTGACCCAGAACCGGCTCGGGATCGAGGCCGTCAGGGCGTTCGAGGACGCCGTGGTCCCTCTTTTGCGGGTGTTCTGGATAGACGCGGAGACGCACCGGGAAGCCATCGCGGCGATGCTCACGGCGGGGCGCAGGAAGCTCAGTCTGGTCGATTGCTCCAGCTTCGCGCTTATGCGCCGGCACGGGCTCGACACCGCTTTTGTCTTCGATGCCCGTTTCGCCGAGCAAGGGTTCACCGTCGTACCGGGTTCGTAGCCCACGGTAGCTGACTACGATCTCTGCGGTCAGTCGCGCCGGACGACGCCCTCCCTCCAGGCGTAGACGGCGGCCTGGGTGCGGTCGGCGAGGTGGAGCTTGCCGAGGATGTTGGAGACGTGGCTCTTGACGGTCTTCTCGCTCACGTAGAGGCGCTCCGCGATCCGGGCGTTGCTCATGCCGTCGGCTATTAGCTTGAGGACCTCTAGCTCCCTGTCGGAGAGCTCGTGGAAGACGTTTGGCTCGTCGCGGCGGGCGCCGTGGAGTTCTCGCACGACGCGGGCCGCGACGCGGGGGTGGAGGACGGCCTCCCCGTCGGCGGCCTTGCGAACGGCATCGGCGAGCTCCTCGGGTCCTATCTCCTTGAGGACGTAGGAGAGGGCGCCGGCCCGGATCGCGGGGAAGACGTGCTCGTCGTCGTGGTAGCTCGTGAGCATGACGACGTTGGTGCGCGGGGACGAGGCCGTGAGGCGCCTCGTCGCCTCGACGCCGTCCATGCCGGGCATGATGAGGTCCATGAGGGCCACGTCGGGGGCGTGCTCGGCGGCGAGCCTGACGGCCTCGTCCCCGCCCCCGGCCTCGGCGACGACGGTCAGGTCCGGCTGCGTTTCGAGGAAGGCCCGCACGCCCTGGCGCACGAGCGCGTGGTCGTCTACCAGGAGGACGGTTATGGGCTCGCTCACGACTCTTTCTCCTTATTTGATGGGTTATCGAAGGGACAGACGCAGGCGATCGCTGTCCCCCCGCCGGGCTCGCTCTCGACGTTGATGCGTCCGCCGAGCTTTACCAGCCGCTCGCGCATACTCTGCAGGCCGAAGCCCCCGCCGGATCCCTGCGAAGGGTCGAAGCCGCGCCCGTCGTCGGCGACGCGGAGGGTGAGTTCTCCGGTCGTAAAGGAGAGGTCCACCTCCGCGTGCCCGGCCCCGCTGTGGCGGGCGACGTTGGCGAGGGCCTCCTGGGCGACGCGGAAGATGGCCTGCTCCACCTCGAGCGGCGTCTCGCGCTCGCCGCGGACGCGGAAGTCGGCCCTTATCTCCGCCCCCTGAGACCAGCGGGCGACGTACTCCCGCAGCGCCGCGGCGAGGCCTTTGCCTTCGAGGGCCGCCGGGCGCATCTCGGCTATGAGGATGTTGAGTTCTTTTTGGGCCTGGCGGACCAGGTCGTCGGCCCGGCCGAGGTGGGATTCGGCCGAGTCGGTGTCTCTCCGGATCAGGGCCCGGGCAGCGGCGATCTGGAGCGATGTGGCGAAGACCTGCTGCTTTACGGAGTCGTGCAGGTCCCTGGCGAAGCGGTTGCGGGCTTCGAGGGTCGCGAGCTCTCCGCGCGCCTGGAGCAGGTTCTCAAGATCTGCGGCCATCTGGTTGAGCTCGCGGCTTAGCTGGCCGAGTTCGTCTTTGGAGCGGTCTTTGGCGGTTACGGAGAAGTCGCCGCGGCTCCACGCCCTCGCGGCGCTGGCGAGCCTGCCGATGCGGCGCGTTATCCCCCAGGCCGTGAAGAAGCCGAAGACGAGGCCCAGAAAGCCCGCCGGTATGAGCAGCAGCACGGCCCCGACGCCGACCGAGATCAGCAACGCCCCGGCCAGGTTCGGCATCCGAAAGGCCCCCACGAGCGCCCCGGTCACGCGGCCGTTCTCCCCTTCGAGCGGGACGGCCATCAGGAGCCTGCCCGAGGGCATGCGTTCGGACAGCGTCGCAGAGCCCTCCTCCCCCCTCAGGGCAGCGTCCAGGATCGGGGCCAGCCCCTCCACCCGCCCGGCGTCGAAGCGCTCCCCTTCGGGAAACGCCGGAAGTTTCGGGTCGGAGACGAGCAACTCCCCCTCCTCGTCCACCACGAACGCGACGCCCGAGTCTATGCCGGCGCCGACGCCGGGCGTGCCGTCCCTTCGCTCGCTGACCGCCGGCGCTTCCGGCGGCGTCTGGGAGATGAAATCGAGTTCCTCCCGCAACCGCCCTATGTCGGGGGTCTTGCCATCGAGGTGCGGCTCGAGTTGGGGCGCGAAGTTGTCCCTCGTGACGGTGACGATGGACCTCGGGAGCAGGTCCGAGCTCAGGAAGGCCGTGAGGCCGCTGGCGATGAACAACTCCACGGCGAGCAACGTCACCACGGCGACGAGCGTGTAGCTCAACGCCAGCTTCCACCGCAGCCTTCGCAGCGAGAAGATGCTGCCCTTCATGCGTGTCCGTTCTCCATCGTGCGTGAAGTTTAGTCCCGCGGGGCACGGAGCACATCGGTCCCGGGTCCTAGCCGCCCTACGCCCCGAGGATTACGCGGACACGCCCGCCGCGCGAGGATCGGCTCCCGGGCCTCGTGTTCCGTCGTCGAGTGCGGTATCCCGACGCCCCATCCGGGCCTTCGACCACGTCCCGCGCCGTCGCGAGCTTGCGGCCGGATCGTCCTCCGGCCGTATCCGGGATCGTCCCGGGGACCGATGACGGATCGGGCGCACCAAAGCATCATCTCGGGTGTCGATACAGAACGCAGCGGAAAGGAAAGCATTATGGTCGGAGGGACTCACGGGGCGACGGTGGCGCCCGAGACGCAGGTCATCGGCAGGCGCGTGCTGGCGACGATAATCGACGTGGTGCTGCTGGGTATATTGGGCAGCCTGTTCACCGCGCCGGGGGCCCTGATCGACGGCTGGGGATCGGGACAGTTCTCGGAGGCCGTGTCGGGCGCGCTCTTCTCGTTCGGAGGCCTCGCCGCCCTGCTCGTAACCTTCGCGTACTTCGCGATCATGGAGGGTCGCTACGGTCAGACTCTGGGCAAGATGGCCCTCGGTATCAAGGTCGTCCGCGAGAGCGACGGCCTGGCGCCAGGGACCAGGGCCACCATCCTGCGCACCCTTATGAGGATCGTGGACAGCATCGGCTACTATCTCGTCGCCTTCGTGGTGGCACTGGTATCGGACAAGAACCAGCGCCTCGGCGACATGGTCGCGAAGACCCTGGTGGTCCGCGCGTAGGACCACGGTCCGGCACGCCCGCGCTACAGGGAGGCGCCTCCTCTTCGGGGGCGCTTTTCTGCCTCTAGCGCCGGCCGGGGCGGGTCCGGTGCGCTAGTGTCCCTGGGGTCTTGGCTCCGCCAGCTCGTCGTCCTCGGCCAGGCGTATCCAGCCGACGACGCTCCACGGGTAGAAGTAGCGCGAGGACCGGCTCTGGTCGGAGTGGCGCGTCACCAGCATGACGACGCCCCGCTCGTTGACGTCCTCCAGGTACACGGGCGCGGCGGCCCGCAGGTCACTGGAGAGGGCTTCAGTAGTCTCGAGTATGACCTGGCGCCCGATCCAGGCCTCGGGGATCCTGCCCTCGGAGACGCCGGTCCTCTCCCTGTCCATCGTGGCTCCTTCTCTGCTCGCACGCGTTAACTGGGGGCCAGGCCCGCCGCTAGCCGGACTTCGGAGGGTCGCCCCACTTCCTGTGCCAGCTCGCCCTTTCCTCCCGGTGCCGGCGCAGACGCGCGTCGAGCTGGCCCGCCCGTTCTTTCATCAGCCGCAGGCGCCCGTCCATGCTCCGCGAGGTCTGGTTCATCCCGTGCGAGCGTTCCTTCCATCCGACGCGCTCCGCCCGCAACTCCGCCGCCCTACCGTTCTCTCTACGCGACACCCGAAAGTCCCTTCTCTCTATTCTCTGCCCTACGGGACGTATCCTCCAACCCCTGGTAACGGAGACCGGTCGACCCCCGTCGCCGGAGCGCCCCCCCGCCTCTCTCTCGGGGGCAGGTAGGTTCCCAAGTCGAACCTCCGCGTCCCATGGCGCCCGCGGCATGTATCTCGCGGGCGGCCCAGAGCAGCGACCGCGTGTCTACGTTCTCGGTGAGGGGTTCCATCGGAACCCTCCTT
>CAXTDD010000319.1:0-4310 GCA_964242955.1 uncultured Rubrobacteraceae bacterium
GGGAGGGACCGCGACGCGGTGGTCTCGGAGATACTAGCCCTGACGGAGACGATTCCCGACGAAAGCGGAGGTAGGGCGTGAAGAGGTGGCTGTACATCGTGGCCGCGGTGTGCTCCGAGGTCGTAGGCTCCCTGTCCCTCAAGGCGGCCCAGGAGCACCCGGCATGGTACGTCTCGGTCGTCGTGGGCTTCGTGGGGGCGTTCGTGTTCCTGTTGGCGGTGCTCCGCCTCGGCGTGGCCGTAGGGGTCGCCTACGGGATCTGGGGGGCGCTGGGGGTATCGCTCACGGCCGTCCTCTCGTCCCTGGTGTTCGGCGAGCCGTTCACGGCGGCCATCGGCCTTGGCACCGCCCTGATCGTGGTCGGCGTCCTCCTTATAGAGCTCGGCTCGCACCCGGCGGGAGGCGAAGCCGGCGGCCGGGAAGGGGCCTCGGCGTGAGCTGGCTGTACCTCACCCTGGCCGTGCTCTTCGAGGTCGCGGGGACCATGTCCCTGCGCCAGTCGGAAGGCCTGCGCAAAAGAGTTTGGATCGTGCCGGTAGTAGCCGCGTACCTGGCGTCCTTCGCGTTCTTGTCGCTCGTCCTGTCGGCGGGGATGCCCCTCGGCGTCGCCTACGGGATCTGGGCGGCGTTAGGTATTTCGCTGACGGCGCTGGTCTCACGCGTCCTCTTCGGCGAGCCCCTGACGCGGGTGATGGGCCTCGGCATCGCCGCCTGCGGCGGCGGCGTGCTGCTCGTGGAGATCGGCTAGGGAACCGGATCGGGGAGCATCGTCTGGGTCCGGGTCCGCGCGGGCGTTGCAAGGTTGTTGACGAGGCCCCCGCCCGGCATCCCTAAGAGCCTGAGAACCTCATAGCCTTTCCCCGAGAGCCCATCCGTCCCGAGAACCGCTTCAAGCGCCGAACGGGCGACGCCCGGCGCGGCCGTCAGGGATGGTGGCCCTGGGCGCCGGCGCCCTGTCCTCCGGATGAGTCCCTCCGAGTATCGTCTCAAGGTTTCGCGGTTCGGGAGGCTTTCAGGAAGGTCCGCAACTGTTCCTCGTAGTCCGGGTGGTTGTAGGCCTGGACGTGCTCGTAGTCTTTCAGGGTCCAGGTCCAGGCCTCCGGGTGGGCCGCGGCGAACATCTGCGCGTGTTCGAGGGGGATGATCCCATCCCCCTCGGAGTGGATGATGAAGAGCGGCACGTCCTCTTCCCAAAGTTTCGTGGCCTCTCTCTCCGGTTGGACGGACCAGGGATCGAAGTCCGGCCAGAGCCTGCCGGCGAGCATGATGCCGGGAACGAGGAGGCGCGGGAGGCCGGTGACCTTGGGTATCGCCCCTTCCAGCAGGCGTGCCAGGTCGGCGTAACCCGCCTCTTGCACGACCGCCGCGACCCCCGTACCCGGTGCCGCCCGCACCGCGGTAGCACCTCCCATCGACCAGCCGTGGAGCACGGTGTCGGAGGCCTCGAACCCCCGCTTGTGGAGCCAGGCGAGCGCGCCGCGCACGTCGCGCACCTCACGGTAGCCGAGCGTGCGGCGGTCGTCCCCGGACTCCCCGTGCGCCCTCAGGTTGATCGCGAGCACGTTGTAGCCCTCCCGGTGGTAGACGGGCGCGGTCTTCAAAACGTACTCGTTGGATTTGTCCTCGCCCCACCCGTGGACGAGTAGCGCCGCCCGGGAGGAGTCTTGCGCGGGAATCCACCAACCCTTCAGGTCCACGCCGTCGGTGCTCCGGAACTCGACCTCTTCGTAGTCGAGACCCACGTCGGCCGGCGTGGCCTCCGGGGACCGGCGTCTCGGGGACGTCATCGCGGAGATGACCAGGAACCCGATGCCCACGTACCCGAGCGCCAGGGCGCCCAGCAGGAGCAGGGCCCGGCCCAGCATCCGTCGCGCCGCCCGCGTCTCTTTCGTTAGAGGGTCACCTCGACCGTCACCGCAGCACCCGTCTCCTCCAGGACCACCACGCCGCCCTCCCCCGGCCGAGATTCCCCGGCCGCACCGTTCACGGAGACGCCCCGCACGGACTCCACGCCCCGCAACTCCAGCAGCACCGTACCCCTCCGCGGCGCGAACGAACCTTCGCGCTCCCCGAGGCTTACGACGACCGTGTCTTCCGTGGCCTCGCAGGAGATCGCGCGCCGGGCATAATCGCCGCCCTGGTAACCGAACCCGTCTCCGGCGTCTTCGTAGAGGCGGGTCGTGCCGGGGACCGCTTCGGCTGCGGGGTGGACGAGCACGGTTAGCGGGTCGGTCGGCCGCTCGCCGGTGTGGTTCGCGTCCGGGCCCATGGCGAGCGGCGTGTTGGCCTTGAGGTAGAGGGCCGGCCTGCCGAGCGGGGCGTGGGCGAGAACGTGGGCCGGGCCCACCGTGCGCTCTCCGGTCCAGAAGTGGAACCAGGTGCCTTCGGGCAGGTAGACGTGGCGGTGCTCGATGCCGGGGCGGGAGATGGGGGCGACGAGGAGGACGTCGCCGAAGAGGAACTCGTCGTCGGCCGTGTAGGTAGTATCGTCTTCGGGGTACTCGAAGAGGAGGGGGCGCAGGATCGGGGCCCCGGTCCTGTGGCACTCCTCGAAGAGCGTGTAGAGGTGGGGGAGGAGGCGTTGGCGGAGCTTTATCATGTCGCGGCACACGGACTCGTAGGGCTCGCCGAAGGCCCACGGCTCCTGGCGGCGGGTGCCGATGGCGCTGTGGTTGCGGCAGAACGGCTGGAAGACCCCGAACTCCGTCCACCGGGCCAGAAGCTCGCCGGTCGCATCCCCCCAGAAGCCGCCGACGTCCACCCCGGCCCAGGCTATGCCGGAGAGACCGAGGTTCTGGAGCTGGGGCATGCTCATCCAGAGGTGCTCCCACCAACTCGAGTTATCCCCCGTCCACTGCATCGCGTGCCGCTGCAGGCCCGCGTAGCCGGCCCGCGTTATGACGAAAGGCCGCCCGTCGGGCCTCAGCCTCAAGAGGCCCTCGCGGGCTGAGCGGGCGACCAGGGAGCCGTAGGTGTTGTGGATCTGGGCGTGCCGCCGCGGTCCGTCGCTCCCGCCGGGATGCACGACGTCGTCCGGCATGGTGGATTGCTGGGGGACGAAGAGCGCGGGCTCGTTCATATCGCACCAGATGCCGGCGACCCCGGCGTCCGTGAGGACCTTGTGGTTCTCGCCCCACCACGCCCGCGCCTCGGGGCTGGTGAAGTCCGGGAAGGCGCACAGGCCGGGCCAGACCACGTTGTGGTACTCCTCTCCCTCTGCGGTCTTGCAGTAGAGGTCCCTGTCCCTGCCTTCCGTGTAGACGGGGTAGTTCTCGTCCACCTTGACGCCCGGGTCCACGATGGTGACCACCTTGAAGCCCTGGTCTTCGAGGTCGGAGATCAAGCCCTTCGGGTCGGGGAAGCGCTCGTCGTTCCAGGTGAAGACGCGGTAGCCGTCCATGTAGTGGATGTCGAGGTAGATGACGTCGCAGGGGATGTCCCGGGTCCTGAAGTTCCTCGCCACGTCTCTGACCTCGGCCTCGTCCATGTAGGAGTAGCGGCACTGCTGGTTGCCCAGAGACCACAGGGGCGGCATGGGCGTCCTGCCGGTGAGCTCGGTGTAGCGGTCGAGCACGTCCGCGGGCGTCGGCCCGCAGAACACGTAGTAGACGACGTCCCCGCCCTCGGCCCCGAAGTAGGCCCGGTCTTCGTCTTCCCGCGCCAGGTCGAACCCGACGCGGTGGGTGTTGTCGAAGAAGAGGCCGTGGGCCTTGCCGCCCGCCATCGAGAGGGTGAAGGGGACGGAGGTGTAGAGGTTGCTGACGTCGGCGGTGTGGCCTATGGGCGGGTCCACGTTGTAGAAGACCTGGTAGGAGCCCGTCTTCTCCAACCCGCTCGTCCGCTCCCCGCAGCCGAAGTACCGCTCGTTCGGGGCGCGCCTCTTGTACAGCCGGACCGGGCTCCCGAGCGGCTGGCTGAAGACGTCGGCCCCCGGCGTCACGACCGGGCCCATGCCGAGATCCGGGTCGTCGGCGGCGAACTCCCTGCCGGCGCCGTCGGTGAAGCCTACGCGCAGAGGGTTCAGGGAGACTTGGGCGGTGAAGGAGATGGTCGAGAGCGTGATCTCCTCCTCCGACTCCTGCATGGAGACCTCGACCGTTTCCCAATCTTCTTTGGCGATGGCCTCGCTGCGGTACTGCGGTGTCCGGCCCTGCGGAAACATGCCCACGCGAAAAAGGTCCGGGGCGAGGGCCGTTACCTCGACGGTGGCAGCACCCGCCTCCAGGCGCAGGCCGCAGTCGTCGTGGTCCAGGAGCTCCCCCGCGCCGAGCGGCTCGTAGGCCCCGCCGGTCTCCGGCCGCTTCTCCAGC
>CAXTDD010000320.1:0-515 GCA_964242955.1 uncultured Rubrobacteraceae bacterium
GGCTGACGCCTCCGCTTTCAGCACGTTCCAGCCTTCGGCCTCCACTTTCAGCACGCTCCGGCTTCGCCTCCGCTTTCAGCCAAGACCTTTCGGCGCACCAAGTTCCGAACGCACGGACCAGTTTCGGCCGCAATGTTTGGTCATGGGTGTGTCCGGCGCTCCGAGCCTCGCTGCCCGCCAAAAAAGCTGAGAGCCCGCGCAGCGGGCGTGCTGAAAGCGACCGCAGGGAGCGTGCTGACAAGGCGCGAAGCGCCGGGCTGACAAGCGGAGCCCGCAAGGGCGCAGCGTGCTTTACAGCCTCTTCGACCGGAAGATTATGACGAGCAACAAAGTGGCGAGCGCGAGGGCGAGCGTGAAACCCATGAAAGGGACGATGGCGACGCCGATGAACGGCACTATCGGCCCCCCGACGTCGAAGGCCCCCATCATCGAGGAGCCGACGAGCAGCGCCGCCGTGACGACGGCGAAGACCAGCCGGTTTGCTAGCACGTCCACGCTGCCGATGAGCTCGTCGA
>CAXTDD010000320.1:525-4306 GCA_964242955.1 uncultured Rubrobacteraceae bacterium
CCCGGCGCCGAGGGGCGGGCGGCGCCGGCGGGGTTGGGGGGGTCGTGCGGGCGCGCGGCCGGGGTGCGCGCCGAGGAGTTGGCGGACCTGCTCGGGGCCCTCTTCGAGATAGCGGGTGTACTCCAGGGTTCGTTCTTGGGCCGAGCGTGCCAGGGCGTCCGGTTTGTACCGTTCGGAGAGGAGGCGCCTGGCGTAGGGGCGCGCGATCTCGTACACGTTTATGGTGGGGTCTATGGACCGCGCGAGCCCCTCGGCGGTGACGAGCGCCTTGACCAACAGCGGGAAGACGGGCGGCACCCGCATCCGGTAGCGCCGCGCGAGCGAGATCAACTCAGACAGCGCCTGCCCGAGCGTGACCTCCCCGACGGACAGCCCCGCGTACTTGTTCAAGAACTCCCTCAGCTCCCGCACGAGCTCCCCCCGAACCTCGGTGGCATACCGCACCCCGAGCCCCTCGAGCCCCCGCAAGACCGCCGCAGCATCCCGCTGTATGACGGCGATAAAGAGCCTGGACAACGCCTCTATATCGCCCCGGCTCATGAAACCGACCATCCCGAAGTCGAGCAGGGCGAGGTCGCCCTCCGGGGTCAGCAGCAGGTTGCTCGGGTGCGGGTCGCCGTGGAAGAACCCGTCCTGGAAAGCCATCTTGAAGATGGCGTCGGCCCCCATCGACGCCACCCGCCGGCGCTCGGACGGCGCCATCAAGAGCGGCCGTATGTCCCGAAAACGCGTCCCTACGATGAACTCCTCGGTCAGCACTTTGGAGGTCGAGAACTCCTCGTAGACGGCGGGTATGACCACGGGGGTTCCGGCGAAGTTGGCCGCGAAGCGCCGGGCGTTCTGGGCCTCGGCACCGTAGTCGAGCTCGCGCCTGACAACGACCTCGAACTCCGCCACGAGCCCGCCCGCATCCACCAGAATCCTCTGCGCGAACCTCCGGTCCAGAAACGCGGCGAACTCACGCATGAGCTCCAAATCGGCGTTCACCCGACCCGGCGCCTCGGGCCGCTGCACCTTGACCGCCACGACCTCCCCGGTCGTGAGCGCGGCCCGGTGCACCTGCCCGATGCTCGCCGACCCGAGCGGCACGGGGTCGAAGGAGGAGAATATGGTACCCACCGGCGCCCCGAGCTCGGCCTCAATGATCTCCTGCGCCGCCCCGGCCGGCATGGGAGTCGCCGTGTCCTGCAGCTTCTGCAACTCGAAGAGCACGCCCTCCGGCAGTATGTCCGAGCGCGTCGACAGCACCTGCCCGAACTTCACGAACGTGGGCCCGAGGTCGTCGAGGCTCCGTCTCAGCCGGACGCCGAAGTTCGGGGCGAGGAACTCCTGCAGCCCCTTGTTCTCCCGCCGGTCCCGCCGGACGTCGAAGACGAACCCGAACCCGTGCCGCACCAGTACGCGGCTGATCTGGGAGAACCGCCTGAGGTTGCCCCCCAGCGTCGCCGGGGTGAGGCCTCCGCCTTCCGCCGTAGGTTGCGCCGTCCCCTACCTAAACGCCCGGCGGCGTCTCGGGCGCGTCCCTGGGCGTGTCGACCGCGATGTCGGGGTCCCCGGCCACGGGCGGCGGAACGGGCGCGGCCACCGGCCGATCCTCCAGCATCCGCACCCGGTGCTCCAACTGCTCCACCCGGAAGACCATGTCCTCGTAGTCCTCCCGCGTCGGCAGCCCACCGCGCCTCAAGCCCTGCTGCACGGAGGCGTCCACCAGGGACCTCGCCCCGGCGGAGCGCTCCCTGGCCCGGTTCATCACGTCGTTGACGACCGTGCGGCCCTCCTCCCGCTCGATGCGGCCCTGCTCGATCAAACCCTCCACGACCTCCTGTACCCGGTCCCGCGTAGCAGCCGCCGCCCCAACTTGCAACAGAATAAGACGCTCCAGCGTCTCCCCAACCGTCCCGCGCACGCTAACCTCCCGGCCTGGTTCGCAACCCCACCATAATAACCCAACGAGCTCAGACACCAGCCTCCGTCCACGATATTTATATAAGTAACAAAGTTTACAAATTTGATCATCGCCGGTAGAATTGCCCGCGTCGCGTACGCAAAAGGCGAAAGGCGGAGGCAACGATGTCACAGGTCAGGATCTCAACCGCCGATGCGGGAGACGTCGCCGCGTTGGTGGACTTGTGTTCGGCTCTTTTCGCGGAGGATGCGGGCACGCGGGACCCGCACACGGACTCCTCCTGGCCGGCAGAACGTGGACGGGCGCACTTCCTCGGCCTGCTTGCCGACGACGACGCGCTCTGTCTGCTGGCTCTATCGGGAGAAGACGCCATCGGATACCTGGCGGGCCACATAACAGGTCCGACGGCGCTGCGGCCCGTGCGGGTCGCCGAGCTCCAGAGCATGCACGTCCGTCGCGCGCGGAGGGGGCAGGGTGTGGGTGGCAGGCTGGTAGACGAGTTTCGGGGCTGGGCCCGGTACCGGCACGCAGGTCTAGTATCCGTTGCGGCCTACGCGGCCAACGAGGGGGCGATCCGGTTCTACCAGAGGCTGGGTTTCGGGCCGATGAGTGTGACGCTGGAAGGGACGTTGTGACGCACCCCGCAAACCGATACACGGACCCCGAGCTTTGGGGGTGCCGCCGGCTCGGCATGAAGTTACGGAGAGCCGCTGAGCAGGGTCTCAGCCCTCCCGTGTGTCGGCGGCCTCCGTTAGCACGGACGCCAGCAGCTCGGGCCGCGAGAGCATCGGGTGGTGCCCGGTCGGGATCTCCACCACTCTACCTGCCCTCTTCGCGTGATCGCGCTGCGCCTCGGGCGGGGTCGCCCGGTCCCGGGCGCACACCACGTAGGTCGAGGGCTTTTCTTGCCACGCCACGCCGCGGGGGACCTGTCCGAAGACCGCCAGACGCTGCCGGGTCAGGCGTTCGAGCGCCCCCGATACGGCCGCGTCGTCGCAGTCTTGCATAAAGGCGTCAGGCACGAGCTCGGCCTTGATGCCCATCGTGCCGTCCTCCGGGCGCGGGTCCATCCACGGCCCCGGCCCCCCCGAAGCACCGAAGCTGGAGAGCGGCTCGTCCAACTGCGGCATCACGGAGGTCACGTAGACGAGGTGCCTTACGTCCATGCGTCCCGCGGCGGCATCGGTGATGACCATACCACCGTAAGAGTGCCCCACCAGCATGACGGGTTCGTCCTCCTCGTCGAGCGCGGCACGTACCGCGGCAACGTCGTCGTACATGTCCCCGAGGGCGTCCGGGTCCGGTTCAGCAGACATCCCGCAACTCGGCAGCTCCACAGCCCGGCTCGCCAATCCAAGAGCGGCGAGCGGTTCGGCCATGCGCCGCCACCACCATGCCCCGTCAAAGACCAGCGCGCCGTGCACGAAGACGACCTTCATACCTGCTACCTCCCGACCCATGCTCGCGTTCGACATCCATCGTAGGCATAGACTGTAGCATCATTGCAGTATTTATGCAGTGTTTTGAGCTTGTAACAGCGCCAGGGGGGCAGATAGGAACATACCGAGTACGGGGAGCAGCATTGCTACGAAAGCCGTTCGGTATGCGTCGTGGCTCGGGGTCGCCGGAATTCTTTGGGCCGGAAGGTCCGCGGCGTCCTCTCTTGACGGTGCTTCAGGCGGAGCGGGGGGTGCGTTGGGGGCTGCCGGCGCGCCAGGCTTTGAAGAGGGCGAGAACTTGCGGGGCTATGAAGATGGAGCTGTAGGCGCCGGCGAGGATGCCGACCAGGAGGGCGAAGGCGAAGTCGCTGAGGGTGGATTCGCCGAAGATCAGGAGTGCCGTTATGGGGATCAGGGTGAAGATCGAGGTGTAGAT
>CAXTDD010000321.1:0-2901 GCA_964242955.1 uncultured Rubrobacteraceae bacterium
GCCCTTAGGGCGGAGCGGGCTGACAAGCGCAGGCGAAGCCGGAGCGTGCTGCTCGGCCCTACAGGCCGAGCATTACTCGTCCTCCGGGGCCGACGTGGGCGTTGGGGGGTTGGCGGTCTACGCCGGAGAGGTCCTCTCCGGAGCTCATGAGGTAGACGCGGGGGTCTTTGACGGCGGGGTTGGGGTCGGCGGCGTAGGTCTGCCAGGTTACGCCCTGCCAGGTGAAGGAGAGGAGGGCTGGCGGCTCGTCGCCTCGCGCGAGGCCGACGTGGACTTCGGGGCGTCCGAGGGTCCGGGAGAGGGCGATCATGGAGCGGAGGTCGTCGGATTCGTTGAAGAGGCCTCTGCCGGTCCTGAGACGGTTGTCCGGGTCGGCGAGGCTTTCGCGTAGGGCCCTCTCGGCGTCGAGCTCGTCGTGGAGCGCGTCTATCCGGGCTTGCAGGTCGGAGATCTCGGCCTCCCTCTCTTCGAGGTCCCTCTCCAGGCCCTCCACCCGGCCCAGCGCCGTCCGCAGGGCGTCGTCGCCGCGGGACGAGGTCTCCCGGGCGGCCCGGTTCGCCTCTTCGAGCTCCTCGGCGCGGCGCGCCAGGATGTCGTCGCGGTGCGAGATCTCACCGTCTTTGCGCTCTACTTCGCGCTCCAGGCGGGAGATGCGCCGCTCCGAACCCTCCCGCCGGCGCCGGCGCTCGCGGGCCTCGTCTTCGAGCTCCCTGATGCGCTCCTTTAGCCTCTCCCGGTCGCGGCTGAGGGACTCCATGTGCCCCTCCCCCGCCTCCCGCGCCGCGCGCGCCTCGTCGGCCGCGAGTTGCGAGCCCGTGATCTCCTCCAGGAGCTCCCGGATGCGGTTGTCTTTTATCCCGATCCTGGTCCTGAGCTCGGTTAGTTCCGGGACGGCACCGTCCGGTCCCCCGGCCGCGCGTCGGTCTCCCTCGTCCAAGATCCCCCCGCCTACGGTTTCTCTTCCGACTCCTCTGATGCAACCCCCGCTGCGGCGTCCCCGTCGCCGACCGGCTTCTTCAAAGATTGCCCGGCCTCACGTGCCGCCCGTCGCTCGGCCTTGATCCTCTCCCGCTCCTCTCTGGACATCTTTTTCGGGGCGGCCGACGCCGCCTCCGCTGGGGTCTCCTCAGCACCGCCGGCCTCCAACGGGGCGGCCGTCTCGGACACGGACGTCTCGGGTGTGGCCGTCTCGGGCGTGCCCGTCTTCACCGACTTGCCCGCCCCCCGGGCGGCGCGGCGCTCGGCCTTGATCTTCTCGCGCTCCTCGGCGCTCATCTTCTTCGGTGCCTCCGGAGGGGCCTCTGTCGCGGGCGCCGGGGGCGTCGCGACGCCGTCCGACTTGAGCGATGCGCCGGCCTCCCTGGCCGCCCGTCGCTCGGCCTTTATGCGCTCGCGCTCTTCTTTGGACATCTTCTTGGGCTGTTCGCCGCCGGCCGCGGTGCCGGGTGCGGCCGGCGAGGTCTCGGCGGTCTTGACGGACTTGCCCGCCTCGCGGGCGGCGCGGCGTTCGGCTTTGATCTTCTCCCGCTCTTCGGCGGACATCTTCTTGGGCTTCTCGCCGTCTTCGGCTTCCGCCTCCGCGGGCTTCTCCTCCTCGGGTTTCTTAGGGAGCCCGGTAATGGCGCTTACCTTCTCCAGCAGCTCCTCGACGGGTGGCCTCCCGCCCGTCCAGGCGTGGGCCACGGTGCCGTCCGGGCCCACGATGAAGACCGCCGGGCGCGAGGAGTCCCCGTTCTTGCGGTCCCTCTCAAGGACGCCCCACTGGGCGCTCGTCACGCGGGCGTAGTCGTAGAGCAGGTAGGACTTCAGGCCGGAGTTGCGGGCGAACTCGCGGGCCGCGGACGGCTCGGCCACACCGACGCCGACCACGGAGCCCGAGGCGAGGTTGATCTCCTGCTCCTTCCCGGCCAGCGCCCCAAAGTACCGGGCGTCCTCCTCGTTCCCCGGCCGGTAGAAGGCCACGACCACGGGCCCCCGCACGGTCCTCATGCTCAGCCGGAGCTGCCCGCCCTGGGCGCTCGGAAGGTTGAACTCCGGCGCCGGCGCCCCGACCTCCGGCGCCGCGACGTCCTGCTTGCGTCTCGTGAACACCAGTCTCTCCTCGCGTGTATCAGCCAGCCCGTCCCCAAAATACTACAAGTTAACCGGCGGCTTGGCCCGGGCTTCTTTACGGGCTCTGGTATTCTGGCCCGTGTGAAGCTTCTCATGATGCACGGGTACATGCTCTCCGGGACGGGGAGCAATATCTACGTCCAGAACCTCTGCCGCGCCCTCGTACGCATCGGCCACGACGTTCATCTCCTCTGCCAGGAGGCCGAGCCGCTCGCCCACGACTTCGTGTCCGCGCACGCGGCCGTCGATGGGGCGGAGATCGAGGATTTGGGAGAACGGGAGACACCGTATTCCGGCCGATGCGTGGTCTACAACCCGCGCATCGGGGACCTGCTCCCGGTCTACGTCTACGACGATTACCCCGGGTGGCGGGTAAAGACTTTTCTCGACCTGACGGACGGGGAGTTGGACGACTACCTGCGGCGCAACGTGGAGGCCGTGGGTGCCGTGCTGCGGGCCTCGAGGGCTGAAGCGGCGATCACGAACCACTCCGTGCCCGGCCCGCTAATCGCCCGCAGGGCGCTCCAGGACGCCGGCGTGCCGTACGCGAGCATCGTCCACGGGAGTTGTCTGCAGTACGTCTCGCGCAGGAGCGAGAGGTACATGGATCTCACCCGCGAAGGTCTCGAAGGTGCCAAGGAGATCCTGGCGCTCTCCTCCCACAGCGCCGGGACGGTCGCCGAAGACTTCCCCGACCTCACCGCCAGGACCCGCTCCCTGCCTGGCGGCGTGGACACCGACCTCTTCCGCCCCGACGCCCTCGACCGCGGCGTCCTGGAGGCCCTGGAC
>CAXTDD010000321.1:2911-4292 GCA_964242955.1 uncultured Rubrobacteraceae bacterium
CCCCCCCCGGCCTCCGCGGCCGGCGGGCGCCCCGCCCCCGGGGCCCCGCCCGCGGTCCGGAGCAGACCGCGTCCCTCGTGCATGCCCTGGACCGCTCCGAGAACGCGGCGGACCTGGCCGGCGCCCTGCGGTCGGTAGCCGCCTCCTACGACACCCGCTCCCACGACAACGACGCCGGCGAACGGCTCGCGGTCTTCCTCGACGACGGATCTCCACTAATCGTCTACCTCGGCAAGCTCATCCACTCCAAGGGCGTCCACAGCCTGCTCTCGGCCTTCGCCCGGGTGCGGCGGGAGACGGGTGCGCGGCTCCTGGCCATTGGCTTCGGCACCTTAAGGGAGGGACTCGAAGCAATGACCTACGGCCTGGGCGCCGGCGACGAGGCGAACGTCGAGCGGCTGGCGGAGCTCGGCAAGCTCCTCGAAGGCGGCCCGGCGGGTCCGCTGGAGCACTTCGAGCTTACGGAGGAACTGATGCGCGACGCGGCCGGGATGGAGGACGACGTGGCGTTCGTCGGGCCGCTGGGACACGCGGAACTCGCGAAGATACTGCCGGCCACGGACGTGGCGGTCGTGCCGTCTATCTTTCCCGAGACCTTCGGGCTCGTGGCCGCGGAGTTCGCCGCCGCGGGCGTGGTCCCTTTCGTGGCAGACCACTCGGGATTGCGGGAGGCCGGCGGCATCGTTGGCCGGGGGTTGCCCTTCGACCTCAGGATCGGGATGGAAGGTTTCGAGGAGAACATCGCTGAGGCCGTCAACGGCTTTCTCTCCCGTCCGGCGGAGGAGCGGCGGGAATACTCCGGGACCGTCCGCCGCAACAGCGTGGAGTATCTGAGTTGGGGGCGGCTCGCAGAGGAGATCGTGGAGATCGTCGGGAGGAGGTAGCGGGTGGAGGTGGAGCAGATCTTGCGCGACCTCGGCCTCATCTTAGGTGCCGGGCTGGCCGCGCAGATCGTCGCGACCATCACGCGCATCCCGGACATGATCGTGCTTCTGGCGGCGGGGGCTTTGATCGGGCCTTCGGTGCTCGGCATCGTCTCCAACCCGCTCGACGGGGTGGGCGCGCAACTCCTGTTCAACATCGGTGTGGCTTTGATCCTGTTCCACGGCGGCGTCGGGATCTCGGTGCGCGTGATCTCGCGCACGGCCGTAGGCCTCGGCCTGCTGGTCTTCCCCGGCGTCCTGCTCTCGGCGTTCATCGTGGCCCTGATCGTCTACCCCGTCTTCGGGGTGGCCTTCCCGGTGGCGCTGGTGGTCGGTGCCGTGCTGGCCGCCACCGACCCGGCCATCATCATCCCCCTCTTCGAACGCCTGAACATCCGCCCGAAGGTCTCCCAGACGGTCGTGGCCGAGTCGGCGTTCAACGACGTGACGGGCACGGT
>CAXTDD010000322.1:0-4280 GCA_964242955.1 uncultured Rubrobacteraceae bacterium
GAGGCGCTGCGCGGGCTCAACGAGGCCGCGCTCGCCGTCAACGCCGCGTCCACGGTCGAGGAGATACTCGGGATCGTAACCGAACGGGCCAGGGAGGTGGTAGGGGCCCACCAGTCCGCGACCAGCCTCACCACCGGCGGGGACCGGTCGGCCACCGCGACCTCGTTATCCGACAAGTACACCGCGTGGCGCGGGCACGGCGGGCCCCCCGACGATTCGGAGATCTTTACCCTCGTCCGCCGCACCAATCGTCCGGTGCGCCTCACCCGGGACGAGCTCGAGGCCCGTCCCGACCTCCGGCACCCCGGCGGTGCCACCGACGAGCACCCCCCGCTGCGCGGCTGCCTGGCCGTGCCGCTGATCGACAGCGATGGCGGGAACATGGGCCTGATACAGCTCTCCGACAAGCGCGAGGGCGAGTTCGCGGAGGCCGACGAGGCCATCCTCGTCCAGCTCGCCCAGATCGCCTCGGCCGCCCTGGAGAAGACCCTCCTCTACCAGCAGACGCGCTCCGCCATCGACAGCCTCTCGGCGCACATAGCCGTCCTGGACGAGACGGGCCTCATCATCGCCGTCAACCGGGCCTGGCGCGAGTTCGCCGCGGCCAACGCGCCGGCGGAGGCGAGGGACCTGACGGAGCGCGCCAACTACCTGGAGGTGTGCGCGTCGGCCGTGGGCCCCAACTCCGAAGAAGCCGCGCGGGTCGCGGAAGCCATACGCGCGGTCATCTCGGGGGAGATGGAGTCCTTCGAGTTGGAGTACCCGTGCCACTCCCCGGACGAGCGGCGCTGGTTCGTCGAGCGCGTGACGCGCTTTCCCGACACCGAGCCACCGCGCGTGGTCGTCGCGCACGAGGACGTCACCCGGCGCAGGCTGGCCCAGGAAGAGATAGAGACGCGCACCCGCCAGCAGGCCGTCGTGGCGGACCTTGGGCTCCGGGCGCTGTCGGGCGGCGGCCTCCAATCCCTGATGGACGAGGCCGTCGCCTCCGTCGCCCGCATCCTGGAGGTCGAGTACTGCAACATCCTCGAGCTCTTGCCCGGCGGCGAGGAACTGCTGGTGCGGGCGGCGGTGGGATCGGAGGAAGACCTCGTAGGAACCGCGACGGAGAGAGCTGGCCTCGACTCCCAGGCGGGCTACACCCTGCTGCGCTCCAGCGGGCCCGTGATCGTCGAGGACCTGCGCGCGGAGACCCGCTTCGGACCGTCCCCCCTGTCAGACCGGCAAGGGGCGGTCAGCGGCGTGACCGTCGTGATCCCCGGTAGGGACGGGCCGTTCGGGGTGCTGGGGGCGCACACCTCGATTCACCGGGCCTTCTCGGTAAACGACGCGAACTGCCTGCAGGCTGTCGCCAACGTGCTCGCCACGGCCGTGGAGCGCCACGAGTCGGCGGAGAAGCTGCGGGAGGTAAGGGAGGCCGAACGCGACCGGCTGGCCCGGGATTTGCACGACGAGGCCCTCCAGGACCTCGCCCGCGCCCTGGTAGAGGCGCGCCTCATCCAGGGCATCGCGCGGGACCCGAGGGCAAACGACCGGCTCGAACGTCTCGTCGAGGCGCTCAAGCGTGCCGGACAGGGGACGCGCAACGCGATCTACGACCTGCGCCTGGAACGAGAGGCCAGGGAGCACACGCTCGTCGAGATGATCGAGTCGGTCGTGGAGATAAACCGCCGAAACATGCCCGACCGCGACATAGAGCTCTCCGTCGAAGAGGGCCCGAGCCCGGCGCTCCCGGAGGCGCAACAGGCCGAGTTCCTGCGCGTCGTGCAGGAGGGGCTGCTGAACGCCCTGCGCCACTCGGGCGCCGACCGCGTCCGTGTCGCCGTAGACGCCCGCGGCGGCAGGCTCACGGCCGAGGTCGAAGACGGTGGGCGGGGCTTCGACCCGGCCCGGCCGGGCGCCGGGATGGGGATAAAGGGTATGCGGGAGAGGGCCCACGCCCTGGGAGGGGACCTGCGGATCGTCAGCCGCCCCGGCGAGGGGACGAAGGTGCGCTTCGAGCTGGAACTCGGGGAAGACCGGTCCGAACCGGGCGGGCCGGAAGAGGTGCGCATCCTGCTCGTCGAGGACCACACCTCCGTCCGGGAGGCGACGGCTTCCGTGCTCGAACAGGAGCCGGGCTTCAGGGTCGTCGGGCAGGCCGGGTCCCTCTCCGAGGCGCGGGGTATGCTCGACGGGGTGGACGTGGCGGTCGTGGATCTGGGGCTCCCCGACGGCTACGGGGGGGATTTGATCAGGGCCCTCAGGGAGGCCAGTCCCCAGGCGCAGGCGCTCGTCTTGAGCGCCATTCTCGACCGCGCGGAGATCGCGCGGGCCGTCGAGAGCGGGGCGGCCGGGGTCCTGGACAAGATGTCCGGGATAGACGAGGTCGTCGATGCGGTCAGGCGCCTCCGGGCGGGCGAGACGCTGATGCCCCTGGAAGAGGTCGTGGAGTTGCTCCGCTTCGCCGGCTCCCGCAGGGAGGAGGCGTACGAGGCCCGCCAGGCCATAGAGAGCCTCACCCCCCGCGAGACGGAGGTGCTGCAGGCCCTCGCCGAAGGGCTCGACAGCAAACAGGTAGCCCGGCGGCTGAGCATAAGCGTCAAGACCGAGACCAACCACATGACGAGCATCCTGCACAAGCTCGGGTTGCACTCGCGGCTGCAAGCCCTGGTGTTCGCCGTTCGCCACGGCGTCGTAGAGATCCGCTAGCCACCCCACAACCCGTACCGGACGCACCGAACAAAATCCTGGACCCGGTATGCTATCGGCGCGGCAGCGGCGGTCGGATGGTTCGGGCCGCGCCCGCCGGCCGGCACGGCGTCCGTGTAGGAGATATCTCCCGCGAGAATGGAGGGGGTTCTTCCCAATCAAAGATAAGGCGCTTGGGCGAGGTTTGGTGTCCGGTCCGCCTGCTAGTCTCAACGCTCTACCGGCCCCGCAAATTCGTGGAGTACGGGCGGAAGCCCGGGGGTGGCCCATGCGGTTTATCCGGTGAGATCCACGGGGTGGTAAGGAGCCTCGCGCGGCGGGTGGAAGGCAGGAGCAAGCGACGGAAAAACGGTGGTGATAGGCGATGAACGCGATGAGCACGAGCCTGATCCGGCAGGCCCCCAAATACGAGGAGGGTCGGGCCTGGATCTGGCTCAGGTGCGATTACCCGGTCGTTGCCAGGGGGTTGGCGAGCGTGCTAGGGGGTGTCTCCGAGGTACGCAGCGAGTTGCTCCAGGACCAGGATCTCCCCTCTTGCGTGGTGGTCTGCTCGAACGGCGAGGGCATCACCCAGGAGGTGGCGAAGGCGCGACAGGCGGCCCCGGCCGCGCCCGTGCTCGTCGTCGGGCTGCTCAACGACGTGCGGTGCGCCAGGGCCGCGCTCCGGGCCGGAGCTACGGGGTTCATACACGTCGGCATGGACGCCTCGCAGGTCCGCCGGGCGCTGTGCGTGGCCCGCGAGGGCGAGACCGTGGTCCCCAGGAAGCTCGTCGCCGAGCTCGTCAAGGAGGACGAGGTGATTGACCCCTTCATCCTCACCTCCCGCCAGAGGGAGATCCTGAACCTCGTGGCCGAAGGGTTGACCAACGCCCAGATCGCCAAGCAACTGTTCCTCTCCGAGTACACCATCAAGCAGCACCTGCGCGCCGCGTACAAGCTCCTGGAGGTCCGCAACCGCGTGGAGGCGGCGAGGGTCTTCAAGCGCTCCCAAGAGCAGTACTGAGAGCGTGCTTCTAAAGGCGGGCATCTCCGCCAAACGGGTTACGGCACCCGCGGCGCCGGGCCCCCGAATCGGCCCCGGCACTTAGGTGTGCTTATGGTGTACCCCGCCGCATCTTCCGCCAATTAACGGCTGGCGTGCGCTATACCTGTCCCCACGCGTCGCGGCCGACGGCGGGCCCGAACTCCATCGGGGCGCCGGGCGGGGCGACTGCCGGATCTTCTAGGAGGCCGCGGATGAAAACCCCGAAACCACCAAGGTTCTTCGCCCGCCCGGGACTCGGCGCCGCCCTCAAGCGGCTGCGAAACGGCCATCGCGAACCGGGTCCTGAAAGCTTCCGAGACGTCGTCCATAACGCGCCCGAAGTCGTGATGCTCACGGACGCCGACGCCTCGGTGCGCTACGTCAACGGCGCCGTCACCGGGGTACTGGGTTACCGACCGGAGGACATGGTCGGCGACGACCTCGCCGGGTATCTGCACCCGTCGGAGACGGAGAAGGTGCTCTCCGCCGCGGGCGCCCTGGAGTTCCGGATGCGCCACGCCGACGGCTCCTGGCGCCGGGTCGAGGCGTTGGCCGCCGGCCGGCC
>CAXTDD010000323.1:0-4245 GCA_964242955.1 uncultured Rubrobacteraceae bacterium
GGCCTCGACGTGGCCGACGAGGCGAGCGTCGAGGCCTGCGCGCGACGGCTCTCCGAGGCGGGAACGAACATCGACGTGCTGGTAAACAACGCCGGCGTCTACCCCACGGAGGGCGTCTTCTCGGTGGGCGAGGAGACCTTCGAGCGGGTCCTGGACATCAACATGCTGGGGCCTTTTCGGACCTGCCGGGCCTTCGTGCCAAGGATGGTCGAGCGCGGCTACGGCCGGGTGATCAACGTCTCCTCCGGCGGCGGCTCGTTCGGGGAGGGCATAGGCCCCGTGGCCTACGGGGTTTCGAAGGCCGCCCAGAACGCGCTGACGGTCAAGGTCGCCGAAGTCCTCCGCGGCGACGTGAAGGCCAACGCGATGTGCCCCGGGTGGGTCCGCACCGACATGGGAGGCGCGAGCGCGCCCCGGACCCCGGAGCAGGCCGCGGACACCCTCGTGTGGCTAGCGACTTTGCCGCCCGACGGCCCGAACGGTGGCTTCTTCCGCGACCGCAGCCCGATACCCTGGTGAAGAGGTATCGGGCTGCAGGTTTCAGGCTTCAGGACCACCGGAGGCCGGCCGGACGCCGCACCGCCCCAAAAACCCGGAACCTGTAGTCTCTATCCCGGGCGCCGGCGGGCGGGACGTGTGAACCTGGCGCCGTCCCCTTTCGTGTCGTTCGGAGATCCTCCCCCGTGTGCCTGGCGAGCCCGGATGGCGGCGCGGGGTTATAGACTCTGTTTGTGAAGAGCCCGAAGCTCGTTCGGAAATCTGCTCCTCCCGCGGGGAAGGCGCCTCGAAGTCGGGGCGTCCTTCTCGTCCTGTTGATCCTCGCGGCGGGGATGATCTTGGTGTTCGCCCTTTCGCGCGTGCAGGCGCCGTCCGGTCCACCGGAGGCCGTCTTCCCGT
Source organism: uncultured Rubrobacteraceae bacterium (assembly GCA_964242955.1). Classification (GTDB taxonomy): domain Bacteria; phylum Actinomycetota; class Rubrobacteria; order Rubrobacterales; family Rubrobacteraceae; genus Rubrobacter_D. Next base: position 898 of record CAXTDD010000323.1, read on the forward strand.
TGCCGGGACGGTACGAGGGCTCCTACGCCGACGACTGGGGGGCTTCGCGGGTCCAGGGCCGGCACGAGGGGACGGACATCTTCGCGCCGGAGGGGACCCAGATCCGGTCCATCACCGCCGGCACGGTGGTCGTGGCTTCCGGCTCAGAGGCTAACGGGTGGAACCGCCTGGGCGGCTACACGGTGATGGTCGAGTCGGCCCACGACGTCGGCCCGATCAGGGCGGGCGACCTGCTCTACTACGCCCACATGAACGCCGCGACCGCCCTGGAGCCCGGCGAGATGGTCGAGACCGGCGAAACGGTCGGGGAGGTCGGCGACACGGGCCAGGGGCCGGAGGGAACGCGCGGCAACTTCGACCCCCACCTGCACCTGGGCTGGTACGAGGGAGGCTGGTTCGGGCCCGACCGTTCGGCGGCCTCCAGCGGGGCGATGAACCCGTACCCCCTGCTGCGCCGCATAGGACGCGGCCGAACATCCCGGCCCCACGGGGCCGCGGGCTGAGAGCGGGGCCCGAAGGGTGCGGCGGACCGGAAGCTACCTCTTCGCCAGGTACACGCCGGCGACGATCACCGCGGCCCCGACGAGCTGGCGGGCGCCGAAGCTCTCGCCGAGAAGGACGATGCCGGTGCTCACCCCGATCAGGGTGACCAGGTATTGGTAGATGAGTACGCGGTTGGCCCCGGCCCGCGAGACGCCCCAGCCCCAGGCGGCGAAGCCGAAGGCCGACGAGAAGAGCATCGAGTAGGCACCGGCGGCCCACGTCGTCGCGTCTATGGCGGCGAGGTTCAGGGAGTGCGGGTCCAAGAGGGAGAGCGGGAAGGCCACGAGGCCGCCCAGAGTCATGGCGTAGGCGGCGAGCGAGATCGGGGGGTACCGCTCGAGAAGCCCTAAAGAGAGGACGGTGTAAGAACCCCAAAACACGGCCGCCGCCAGGATCAGGACGTCCCCGACGAGGCTGGTGCCGGCGAGCTCCAGCCCGCCATACACGATAAACCCGACCCCGACCAGGGAGAGCCCGATGCCAAAGATGCCGGCCAGGCGGGGGCGTTCGAGGCCGAGGGCGAAACCCAACAGCATCCCCCAAACGGGCGCCGTCGAGTAGACGAGCGCCGTGTTGGCGGCCGTCGTGAGCCCGACGCCCACGGTAAAGACGGTCTGGGTTAGGGTTATGCCGATGACGCCAAGGCCCAGCACGGGCAGGACGTCCCGCCGGGCGAGGCGCGTACCCGGTTCGGCGAGGCGCGAGATCAAGAAGAGCAAGAGCCCCGCGACGGTAAAGCGGACCGCCGCGAACAGGACGGGCGGCACGTCGGCGACGACGAGTTTCACCGCCGTGAAGTTCGTCCCGAAAAAGAAGACCGTGAGCAGCAGGGACGCCTCCACGAGCGCCGGGCTTCGGCGTCCCTTATCCGCCCTTGCGGCCGTCACCTCTGGGCCAGATCAGCGGACGAAGTCCGCTTCCGCGTCGAGACCTTTTACGTACGCGGCGATCACGCGCGCGCAGTTCTCGACATCTTCAAGATCCACCATCTCGTTGGGCGAGTGCATGTAGCGGTTCGGGCAGGAGACGAGGCCCGTGGCGATGCCGGCCCGCTGGAACTGGATGGCGTCGGCGTCCGTCCCCGTCGAACGCGAGTCGGCCTGCAACGTGTACGGGATCTCCGCCGCCTCGGCGGCCGAGATCAGGCCGTCTGAGACGAGCGGGCTCAGGTTGGAGGCGCGCGCGATCACGGGCCCGGAACCCAGAGCGTGGTCCCCGTGCTCGTTCTTGGAGACGCCCGGCGTGTCCGTCGCGTGCGTAACGTCCACCGCGATGGCCGCGTGCGGGTCCAGACCGAAAGCCGCCCCGCGCGCCCCGTAGAGCCCTATCTCCTCCTGAACGCACGCCACCGCCACGACCTCAGCGTTAAGATTCTCTTCTTCGGAGAGCAGGCGCAGGGCTTCGAGCACGACGAACGCGCCCATGCGGTTGTCCACCGAGCGGGAGGCGATGCGGCCGTTGGGGAGCTCGATGAGGTCCTGGTCCAGCACACCCGCGTCGCCCACGCGGACCTTCTCCTTCGCCTCGTCGGCGTCTTTGACGCCTATGTCGATCCAGAGGCCTTTGATCTCGGAGACCTTCTTGCGCTCCTCGGGCTCCATGACGTGGATGGCCTTCTTCCCGATCACACCCACGATCTCGCCCGCCCTGGTCTGCAGCCGCACCCGCTGGCCGACCAGGACCTGCGGGTCCCATCCGCCCACGCCCGTAAAGCGGATCAGGCCCTTCTCGTCGATATGGGTGACCATCAGCCCGATCTCGTCGACGTGCCCGGCGAGCATGACCCGCGGCCCGCCACCCGCACCGATGGTCGCCAGCGAGTTGCCCATCCGGTCCCCCCGGACGTCGGCAAATTTGCGGGCCTCCTCCCGCCACACCTCCGCGGCGTTCCCCTCGTAGCCGCTGGGCCCCGGCGTGGAGAGCAGGCTCCTGAAAAACTCGTAAGATGCGTCCCTCATGCGGTCCTCCCTAGAAGATCTTTCGGATGAATCCGTGCCGCCGGATACTTTATCAGCAACGGACGGCAGGGCACGTTACCGGCGTAGCCCCCCACCGCCGGAGACCCCGATCTCCACAACGCCGCCCCGGATGGGCCGCCGGTCCTTCCCAATCTCCCGGTACGGCACGGCGATGCTAAACGGTTCCGTGAGCGGGTCGGGGTCGAGCCGCACCGAGCTCTCGTCCAGCCACGAGAGCTCGTACCTCGTCCCGTCGAGCTCGAAGCCGTCCGGCGTCGGCGGCGGATAGCCTTTCTCCCCCGGCCCGTAGAGGAACAGGTACAGCGACAGCCCGTCGCACAGCCGCAAAAACCGGAAGTTGCGCTCCAGGTTCTCCAGTTCCTCCCGTGCCATCTCCTCCCAGAGCCGGCCCTGCCGCGCCATCTCCTCCTCCCGGAACTCCACCTCCACCGGCTTCTCCGATCTCAGCAGAAACCGGGAGTAGTGCATGCTGCAGAGACAGGCAGCGTAGTTGTCCTCGGCCTCGACGAGGTCGATCCCGTGCCGCTGGGCCCGCAGTTTCGCCCCCACCGGATAGTCCAGAAAAGAGTAAGGACGCCCAGCCTCCTCATTCCACAGCACCTCGCTATCAGGCCCACGCCACGCAACATCGTGGTTCTCGACCGCGTACAGCGTAGATTCGACCGGAAACGGCCCCTCCGCCCAACGCCGGGCAAACTCGCCCGAGACCAGCGCGTGCTCGTGCTGCTCGACGAGAACAAAAGAATCGGCCAACTCGCGAACGATCACGGGGGCAAGCTCGCGAAGCGAGCGTGCTCTAAAGCACCGGTCTCCGGTCCACGGCCTG
>CAXTDD010000324.1:0-4219 GCA_964242955.1 uncultured Rubrobacteraceae bacterium
GAGGCCTTCAGGAAGCCCCGGCGCGTCAGGCCGCGGCCGGCGACGGGACTACCCACGGTCCTGCCCGCTCGCGGTGGTTGCCCCCACGCGGAACACGGCCACCCAGGTCCCGTAGAACGGCCGGTAGCCAACGAGCTCGAACTCCGAACGGAGGTCGGAGACCAGCTCGGGGGTCGGCCGCTTGTGGGACATGAAGTAGAAGACCTCGCGGTAGCCCCCGTCCTCGACTTTGTCCCTCAGGGCGGGGAAATCTTCCCCGGCGCAAGCGTACGCGTCCCGTCTCAGGCCTGGTTTTCTGTCGTTGAGGTAGTAGTCCAGGCGGTCGTCCACGTCGCAGCGGACCAGGAGGGTGTCCGGTCCCCCCTCCGCTTCGATGAAGGCCGCGGCGGCCCGGATCTGCTCCTTGTTCGGGGTCGAGTAGTAGTCCACCACGGAGAACAGGTTGAACAGGCACGCGGCGGCGAACCCTAAAGTCAGCGCCCACTGCAGCGCCGCCCCGACCGTACGATCCGGCATAATGCCGGTGATCCCGCGCGCGACCAGGAGGTACGCCGCCGGCAGGGAGACGAGAAGGTTCTTGTGCGTCAGCAGTTGGACGGACGATTGGGAGAGTGCGTAACCGACCACGAAAGGCCCGACGAACCAGGCCAGGAGCAGCAGGGTGGCGGGGAAACCCCGGGGCTTCTCCCGCCGTCCCCGGAAGAAGCTCCGAGCCCGGAGGAGCAACAGCGCGAACAGGGCTGCGGCGACGAGCGCGAGTATTCCGGAGCGGCCGAAGAGGAACTCTACGTACTTCGGGAAGATGGAGAGGGTGGCCTCCCCGATCCAGGCCCCCTGAGCCGTGCTGTTGCGCATCTGGTACGCCATGCCGGGCAGCCACAAGACGTAGCTCAAAGCTATGGGGACGTAGATCAGGACGACTTTCGGAAAGGAGCGGTAGGCCAGCCCCGCCAGCGCCGCGCCCTGCAGCGCGATAAACAGCGCCCCGAAGTAGTGGGTGTAGGCGCAGATAATGGCGGCGATTACGTACGCGACCGTCTCTGCCTTCGGCAGCCGGCGTTCGCCCCTGAGGCCGAGCATCACGCCCCACCAGAGAAAGGCGGTGACGGTGGAGAGCAGGATCAGGACGGAGTACGAGCGCGTCTCCTGGCTGAAGTAGACGCCAGCCCACGACACGGCCACGAGCAGCGCGGCGACGAGCCCCTCGCGCTCCGAGTAGATCCTGCGCCCCAGCAGGTATACCGCCGGGATGCAGAGCCACCCGGCGATGGCCGAAGGCAACCTCAAGGCCCACTCCGAGTCCCCAAAGACCGCCTGCGCAAAGTGCAATATCACGAAGTACCCCGGCGGGTGGACGTCCTCCCGCACGGCCGAGACGACCCGCAAGACCCCTTCCGGACGGCTGAAGTACCAACTCGCGAGTTCGTCGCTCCAGAGGGACTGGATCGTCAACCCGTAGAACCGCAGCGCCCCGCCGAGGACCACGATCGCCCCCAGCGCCACGGGCGCCCAGCTCTTCCGGAACGCAGCAAGCCCGCCCGGCACCTAGAGACGCATCCCGTAAGGCGGATACTTGCGAGGAGGGACGGAACACGGATTGCGGCCGCGGTTATCTAGCGTTCGTGGCTGCAACTTTTCCGTTCTCCGTCTCTTTCGGGCGGTCCCCGGCCGAGGCCGGACGCGGGTCCTGAACGGTAGGATGGTAAACGGGATTGGGGACCAAGACAACGTGCGCCGGGTGTTTCGGTGGACGGGGCCGTGCTGTTAAGCTGACGCAATGCGCGGGCTGAGGGACACGTGAACCTGTCGTGCTCTCTGACCTGATCCTGACGGTACTGGGGGTCGCGCTGGCCGGCGTGGCGCCGGGCTATTTCTGGGCGCGTTGCCTCTCCCCCGACGCCGGATGGGCGGAGCGATTCACCTGGTCCGCGGCGCTCTCCGTGAGCCTGGTGCCGGTCCTCGCGTTCGCGCTCGCCCGGCTCTTCGGCGGCGGCGTCACGCTACCCATCGCCTTAGCCGCGCCGCTCGTCATCTTCGGGCTGGGGGCCGCCGCGTTCGTCCGCTTCGGCCCGGTCAAAGGGGGCGGGGGTCCCCTGCTCGCCGCGCCGCCCAGGATACCCGTCGCGGCGCTCGTGCCCGTCGTCGTCGCGCTCGCGCTCGTCGTGGTCTCCGACATGGTGGACTTGCCAGGATTCTGGCTCGCCGGCGCGTGCGAGGGCTGGCCGACGGGGAACTGCGAGGCCGCGGGAGAGGCGCAGCGATTCGTACTGCCCGTCGCGCTACTCCTGATCTGCGCGGGGGTCGCACACCTGGTCTTCTCCCTCAGGAATCCGGGACGACCCGACAGCGTCGCCGGGGCGCGATCCGGTGGTCTCCCCGCGGCCTTTCCGGGGCGGCGTTTCCTGCTGCCGGCCGTGCTGCTGCTGGCGTTGGCGCGGGGCTACCTCGGGCCGGTGCTGCACGACTGGCCTTTCGTGCGGGGGCTCGATCATTATTCCCACGCCATCATGACGGACATGATGCTGGCGCGGGGGGACACGGGCTCGTACCTCGTCTACCCGCCGGGCTTCCACGTATTTACGGCCATCGTCTCGCGCCTCACGGGGCTCGAGCCGCTGGAGATCTTCCCCGCTCTCGGCCCCGCCCTGATGATCCTGCCGGCCCTGGCTCTGTACGTCCTCGGCAGCCGGTTGTGGGGCTGGGCCTACGGCGTCACCGCGGCCTTCTTCTCCGTCCTGGCGGGCGGGACCTACTACTTCTTCAACGACGCCATGTACCCGAACCAGATCGCCTCCCAGTTCCTGATGGTCCTCGCCATCGTCGCCCTGATCCAGACGTATTCGACGCCCACGGCGCGCAACGGCCTGCTGTTCGCCGTCACAGGATCGGCCGTCGTCTTCCACCACCAGGTCTCGGGCCTCTACCTCGCCCTGCTCGCCGCGGCGGTCGGCCTGCTCTTCGTGCCTTACCTGCTCCTACGTCACAGGCGCGTCGGGCTGGCTTTGCTCGCCTCCCTGGCGCTGCTGGGGTTCCTCTCTGTCGCTTATGCCTGGGAGACCTACGACCTGGGCGGGGAGATAGCCAGCCTGCTGGGAGGCCCCGACGCCGGGAACGCCACCTCGGACGTCGGGACCGTGTTCGGTTCGCAGCCGGCTTACGGCCTGGGGACCCTGGTGGGGGCCATCCTCTCCCAGCCCGTCGCATGGCTCGGCCTCCTCGGCACAGCCCTGCTCCTCGCTGCCCCTGCGGGCCGAACGAACATGCCACAGATACTGGTCCGGGCGACCCTGCTCTCCTGGACCCTGCTCCTCTTCGCCGGCAGCCGCACCTCCCTCAGCGGTTTCCCCCAACGCTTCGGCCGGGACCTCGGCGTCCCACTCTCCCTGCTCGCCGCCCTGGCCTTCGTGGTGCTGCTCGGGACGCTGCTGCGACAGCGAGGCTCCACGCCGGGCGCCTTCGCCGCCTCGATGGCCGTGGTCCTCGCCGTCTCTCTCGTGGGACTGCGCGGGGCGCAGGGCTTCGACCAGGCCGCCGGCGAGAGCCCCCACCTGCTGATGTCGTCCGGGATCTCCGAGGCTGGAGACTGGCTGGCGGCCCACAACGAAGGCGGAAACATAATGGTCAGTCCCCACACCAACCAGGTGCCGAGCCGGATGATGCTCGCCATGGGCCACTACACGGCGCTCCAGTCGTACCCCGCCGACGGCATCCGCGACCCCAGGCACATGCCCCCTTCGGGCCCGGAGCCGCTGTGGGACACGCTCTGGGTCGTGTACCACCCGACGGGCGGGAAGACGCAAAACCTCCTGAAAAAGCACGACGTCCGCTACGTCGTCCTCTACAAGAGGATGCCGGACAGGCCCGTGACGCCCTTCTGGAAGATCTTCAAACCGCGTCAGGAACTCTACGAGGACGTATTCGAGAACAAAGACGTCCTGATAGTGCGACCCCGTTCGTAAGTAGACTGGGCAGAGAAGCCCCCAACGCGGACGCGGGAGACTGTCCGGTCTTCAGCGGGGGCCGCGCGGGAGGCCGACCGCCGAGGTCCGAGATCTCTACCCCGGCAGTTCCTGGAGGTTCACCCTGTAGATGCTGTAGCGCTCGCCGGGGACGTCTATGGATGTGAAGCCCGGGACTTCGGGGAGTTGTTCGTCCAGGGGGGGATTCGCGTGGAGCATGAGGTAGTCGGCCTCGTAATCGCGCAGGATCTCCACGGCCT
>CAXTDD010000325.1:0-4208 GCA_964242955.1 uncultured Rubrobacteraceae bacterium
GGTCGCCCCCGTAGCCGTCGGGTAGTCCGAGGTCGACGACCGCCACGTCCACCGGCCGCTCTTCTATGACCCGTCGGGCCTCGGCCAGGGACCCGGCCTGGCCGACGACCTCGAAGCCGTCCTCCCGCTCGAAGGAGGCGGCTATGGCCTCGCGGACGGCGGCGTGGTCCTCGACGAGCAGGACGCGCACGTCCGACTCCGGTTCCTGCCGCTCTCGCTCCAGGGGCATCTCGAAGCGCACCTTCGTGCCCATTGTGGGCCCACTCTCGATCTCCAGCTCCCCGCCCAGGGAGCGCGCCCTCTCGCGCATGCTCTTTATCCCCATCCCGCCGGACGTGGAGGGACGCCTCGCCAGGTTCGTGCCCCGGCCGTCGTCGGAGACCTCCGCCACGAGCCTGCCGCCGGATGTTGAGACCGAGACCCGAACGTTGCGGGCCCCCGAGTGTCGCCGGGCGTTGGTCAGCGCCTCCCCGATTACGCGCAGAACTTCCTTGCCCACGGTCCCGAGGGGGCCTTCGAGGAGGCCGTCGTGCAGGTTTAGGGTTATCTCGCACTCCGGGGCCATAGATCGGCGCAGCTCGACGAGGGATCGCAGGAGCTCGGAGAAAGGCTTGTCTCGCTCGGACTCCAGGCGCAGGTCGTAGATCGCGCCCCGCAACTGCCGCTCGACGCGCTTGAGCTCCTCGACCAGCCTGTCCGACCGTTGCGCGGTCTCGTCCGCCCCGGGCGCCGCCCGGACGAGCTGGGCCTGGGTCATGGCGTAGGCCAAGGCCTGCAGGGCCTCGTCGTGGAGGTCGCGGGCCATCCGGCCGCGCTCGGCCTCCCTGACTTCGTCCAACTCCTCCTCCGCCTTCTCACGCTCTATGGCCGTGGCGAGCACGTTGGCCACCGCTTGCAAGAAGTTCGCGTCGTCTTCGGAGAAGGCCCGGCGGGTGGCCGTGTGGGCCCCCAGCGCCCCGAAGGGCCCGTCCCTGCCGGGCACCAGTACGGTCATGCCGCTCGTCACGCCGTGTTCCCGGAGCACCGGGGCCGGCTCGAAGCGCACCTCGGTTTCGAGATCCTCGAAGATCACGGGCTCGCTCGAACGGAGGGTGTGGGCGACCTGGGGGTCTATCTCGGCCGTGCTACCGACCGTCCCCTCCCGCCAGCCGACCCCCGCGCGCAGCAGCAACTCGTCTCCGCCGGGCAGCAGCTCCACGACCTTGCAGAACTTTACGTCCAGGGTTCTTGAGACGAGGCCTACGGTGTCCTCCAGGAGCGAATCGAAGCCCTGGTCCGCCAGCGCCCTCAGGCCCAGGTCGGCCACGACCGCCTGCTGGCGGGTCCTCTCCTCTCTCTCCTCCTCGGCCTTCTTGCGCTCGGTGATGTCGCGCGTGACGGTGGCGAGGCCGATGGGCTCGCCGGTCTCGGGATCGTCCACCCTGAAGCCGTCCCAGAGAACCGGGATGGGCTCGCCGGTAACGAAATGCCGGAGCCTGAGCTCCCCCGTCCAGCGTCCCCTTCTTTCCAGCTCGGGGACAATCTCGCGCAGCAAGAAGTCCTTGTCCTCGGCCATGAAGTAGTCGGGGACCGTGGTTCTTAGCACCTCCTCCATGCCGCCCAGCCCCACCATCCGCCGGCCGGCCTCGTTGAGGAAGGTGGCCCGCCAGTCCAGGCCGGCCATCCCGATGAACTCCGAAGAGTTCTGGACGACGTTCGCGAGCCGCTCCCGCTCGGCCTCGGCCTCCTTGCGCCCAGTGATGTCGCGCACCACCAGGACGGCGGCGGTGGCCTCGCCCCCGACGAAGACGGGCGCGTAGGAGCACGAGACGTCCACCGCCGAGCCATCCTTACGGAAGAACACGTCCTCGTGGTCGCGCAGGACGCGCGCCTCGCCCAGGGCTTGCCCGATGGGGCACTCGGACATTGGGTACGGCCGGCCGTCGGGGCGGCTGTGGTGAATCTTGTCGTGCAGCACCTCCCCGAGCAGCTCCTCCTGGCCGAACCCGAACGTCTCCTTCGCCGCAGGGTTGGCGAACGTGTTGCGCCCTTGGGCGTCCATCATGAACATCGGGTCCGGCGCCTCGAGCGTGACGGTCTGCGTGAGGCTCGACTGGCGGCGCAGTTCCTCCTCCGCCCGCACCCGCTCGGTGACGTCGCGGTTGACGGCCAGGTAGCCGGTCGTCTCGCCCCCTTTGTCGCGCATGGCGATGGTGAGCGAGTCCACGCGGATGGGGGTGCCGTCCCTGCGGTGCTGGACCTGCTCGACGCGCAGCCTTCCCGTCTCCTCTATCTCCCTGAGGGCCTCCGCCAGCCGCTCGTCGTCCATCTCCAGCGAGGTCGCCTCGCGGGCGTCCAGGCCTATGGCCTCCTCGGCACCCAGGCCGTACATCCTCTCGGCGCCCCTGTTCCAGGCCTTCACCACCAGGTCCTCGTCCGTGGCGATAAAGGCGTCGTAGGTGTTCTCCTCCAGGTGGACGTAGCGGGCGGATCGCTCCCTGTCGAGCCGGCGCTCCGTGACGTCACGGAAGTAGACGGCCAGGCCCTCCTCCGACGGGTAGACCGTCACGTCGAACCACGGGCCTTCGGGCGGGTAGGACTCCTCGTAGGCCACCTTCCTGCGCTCTCGCAGGGCCTCGTGGTAGCTGTGGTAGCCCGTCGTGCCCACCGCCTCGGGGAACTCCTCCCAGATGCTCTTGCCCAGGAGGTCCTCGCGTGCCAGCCCCTCGACCCCTTTTAGCTTCTGCAGGTAACTGAGCGCCCGTCCGTTAACGTAGGTAAAGCGCCAGTCGCGGCTCAAAGCGTAGAAGGCGTCGGTGATGCTTTCCAGGATGCTTTCTGCTTCCGCGGGGTCCGCGCCCCTCGTCGCTCGCGGATCGGGCATCCCGGACCTCCTTCCCGGTGCGACCACGCGTCCCCGCACCCTTGCTCGTAAGATCATGGATACCCCAAGTGAGCCCGCCCCAACCACGCGGATCGCCTCGTCGGTACTACGCACCGGCCGCGGGAGCGTGGGACGGATCGCCCTCGCATACGTAGTCAATTTTGCCCACCCGAAGATGACGCATATTGCTCGTTAGGCGCCGCTTCTTGAGGGTAGGTCTTTCACCAGCAGCACCGGGGGCGGGTCGGGCCGTCCCCGCGAAACGGAGGCGAGCGAAGGAGGGCAGTATGAAGGCACTCGTGTACCACGGGCCGCGCAAGGTAAGCGTGGACAACGTGGACGACGCGAAGATCCAGAACCCGAACGACGTGGTGGTCAAGATCACCGCGACCAACATCTGCGGGTCTGACCTGCACATGTACGAGGGCCGCACCGACTTCGAGGAGGGACGGACGCTCGGTCACGAGAACGTCGGCGAGGTCGTCGAGGTCGGCGACGGCGTCGACAAGATCCAGGCCGGCGACATGGTCTCCGCCCCGTTCAACATCTCGTGCGGCCACTGTCGCAACTGCGAGAACGGCCTGACCAACTACTGCATCAGGATGCAGCCGAACGAGGGCATGGCGGGCGCCGCCTACGGCTTTGCGGACATGGGCCCGTACGCGGGCGGGCAGGCCGAGTACCTGCGTATCCCCTACGCCGACTTCAACCTCCTCCGTCTCCCCGAAGACGCGCGGGAGAAGCAGGACGACTACGCGATGCTCAGCGACATCTTTCCCACCGGCTACCACGCCACCGAGATGGCCGAGGTCGGCCCCGGCGACTCCGTCGTGGTCTACGGCTCCGGGCCGGTGGGTCTCATGGCGGCGTATTCGGCGATCATCAGGGGGGCTGGCAAGGTCATGGTCGTGGACCGCCACCCGGACCGGCTGAATCTTGCGGAAGAGATCGGGGCCATCCCCATCGACGACTCGAAGGGTTCGCCGGTGGACGCGGTCCTGAACGAGACCGACGGCGTGGGCGCGGACAAGGGCTGCGAGTGCGTCGGCTACCAGGCGCACGACCCGCAGGGCGAAGAGGACCCGGCCATGACCATGAACAACCTGGTTCAGTCGGTGAAGTTCACCGGCAGGATCGGCTGCGTCGGGGTCTTCCTGCCCCAGGACCCCGGGGGCCCCGACCAGATGGCGCAGCAGGGCAAAGCCGCGTTCGACTTCGGCATGTTCTGGTTCAAGGGCCAGCAGCTCGGCGTCGGCCAGGCCCCCGTCAAGCGCTACAACCGCCAGCTTCGCGAGCTGATCCACCTGGGCAAGGCCACACCTTCGTGGATCGTCTCGCACGACCT
>CAXTDD010000326.1:0-4204 GCA_964242955.1 uncultured Rubrobacteraceae bacterium
CCGGGATAGACCTATTCGGCTCCGGCGACACCGTCTGACGGCGGCTTCAGGTATCAGGCTTCAGGCTGCGGGAAAAGCTTGACGGACGGTGGCCGCCTTCCTGTGATCTTTGAAGGAGACGGGCCGCTACTTGAAAACTCCGTTGTAAGAACGGTGTGTCGGGCGGCGGTTCGATCCTCCGGGGAACATAGAGCTACGGCCGGACTGGAGAGCACGGGTTCGTCGTCTCGACCGTGGTCGAGGCCATACTCCAGTACCCGGCCGCCACGCCATGAACGCCTCCGTCCGGCGCCGGGCGAATCCGATGGCGCCGACTCGTTCTATACTGGTGCTGTCCTATCCGCTCTCCGGGACACTGCGGACGGGCTTTCTGGTCTCCGGGTCGGCCCGGTAGACGCGTTTCGGGGCGCGCGGGCGACCGCCGTTGCGAACCACGCCCACGTGCCGGCCGAATTCGGTGCTGCTCATCCGCGTCCTGGAACGCCTTAGCCTCTCCAGCCCGTAGCTCCGGAAGTCCTCAGCGTGATTGCCTTTCGCGTGCTGGACGAAACCCCAGATAGACCAGTGGAGGTCGCTCATCGCCTTGTAGATCTCCAGCCGAGAGTAGAGCGCCGGGGAAGCGGCGCCTCCACGGTAGGCTTCCATCATCGTGCGGTCTTGCTCCGGCCCGAACCCGGCCTCGACCGAGAGGTCGGCGAGGTCCCATACGGGATCGTTCATCCCGGAGTACTCCCAGTCGATGAGGTAGATGCGCCCGTCCGCGTCGAGCAGGTTTCCCGGCCACGGGTCGTTGTGGCAGGGCACGAGGGGGACGGGTGAGGCCTCCAGCGCCAGGCGCACGGCCCTCGCCTGCCGCCGTACCTCGTGGAGACCCCGCGGCAGCGGCGTCCGGCTCTCGCGCAGGAGGCCCAGGTAGTCTTCCATCTCGGCGAAGACGTCGAAGCGGGACCTGAAGGCCCCTCCCAGACGGTGCACCCGCCCTAGCGCCCGCGCGGCCCGACCCGGAACCCCCGGGTCGAGGCCAAACCCCTCGCCAGCATCCATGGAGACCCCCTCGACGTACCGGGTCACCATCGTGCCGTCTCTCGGGTCGAAGTAGACCACCTCCACGTTGACCCCGGCAGCCGCCGCGACCCGCGCGTTGTGCTCCTCGGCGGTGCGGTCGATGTACTCCGAGGTGCCTTCCCCGGCGAGCCGTAGCACGTAAGCCTTGCTGTCTATCGTCACCTTGTAACAAACGTTGGTCAGAGCGCCGCTGAGACGGTCCAGTTTGATGAATTCCTGTCTAACGTTGCCGAAAAAAGGTACGCGAGCTAGCGCGTCATATGCTCCATCCAATCGTATTCCTCTCTCTATCTGCTTTAAGCGGGGGCTTCCTGATGCCCGTGATGCTGTAGAGAGATTGTAAACTCCGTGTTAAAGATGTGCAAACCGGCGACGGTTCGGGGCCGGTTTACCTGCGGGATGCGAAGACGACGGTTGCCTGGCCGATGTTGGCGCGCGGGGCGTCGTTGCGTGCCACGAAAGCCTCCAGCTCCCCCCTCTCGTCCAGCTTGCGGATGCGGGAGATGGCGTGGTTCAGGCGGTCTTCGGCGACCAGCGACCAGACCGAGTCCCCGTCGCGCCACTCTTTGCCCAGGGGGCCGTGGGGGTCGAAGTACGCGTCACCCTGGACCGTGGCGTCGACGGGCGCGAAGCTTCCCCTATGGTCGAGGCCGCAGTCGTCGAGCATCTCGACCAGCTCGTCCAGGGGAGCGTAGCGGTTCTTGAGGGCGTCGGCGGCCTCCGGGATCAGGTGGTAGTGCCAGTAGCCGTGGCGCAGTTGCTCCTGCGAGCAGGTACTGATCGTGAGGACCCCGCCGGGCTTGAGGACCCTGGCGAACTCCTGGAAGACCCGGCGGTGGGCTGGGAAACCTTCGGCGGGATCGTCCGGCAGGTGGTGGAGCACCTGGTTGATCATGACCCCGTCGAGCGTCGCGTCGTCGAAGGGCAGCTCGTCGATCCTGGAAGAACGAAAAGAGATGCGGTCCCCGGCCCAGGCCAGCTTGCGCGCGGCGACCTCCAGCATACCGGGGTTCATGTCCACCGCCTCGATCCGGCCCACGTAACCGAGCAGCGCGTCGGAGTAGCTGCCGGTGCCGCACCCGGCGTCCAGCACCACCGTCCGGTCGAGCGGTACGGGCGCGTGGGCGAAGCAGCCCACGAGGATCTCGGTCCCCACCGGCTCCCTGGTCTTGTCGTAGTTGCCGGACGTGCGCGTGTAGTCCTCGTAGCTACTCAACTCGGCCTCTCCCCCTCTATTCGTTGTTTGCGTCGAAAGTACGTGGGCCCATGTTACAGAGCCGGTTGAACCCAAGTTTTACCCGCCATTAACCTTCTTTTCACCCAAGGGAGGAACGGCGGGCCTATACTGCGCGCGATCTCGTACGGCCCCGACGGAGAGAGGAACCGTATGGCCTTTCGGAGCGTGGGTACCAACCTGTCCCGGCCGTACGTGGACGGCGTTCGGGATCTTGCAGAGGATCTCCAGACCCTGAAGAGCGCCGGGCCGGATTTCGTGGAGGTCTGGCCCCAGAACCTCGGCGTCATCCTCGGCGGCAACCTGGACACTAAGAGGCTGCGGGATGTCGGGGAGCCGCTGCTGGAGGCGGAGTTGTCCTACACCGTCCACGCCCCGCTCGAGGTCAACCTCATGGACCTCACCTCCCACGACCTCCAGCGCGACGTACTCCACGCCAGCCTCCGGTTCGCGAAGACCATCGGCGCCGAGGTTGTGGTCTGCCACGCCGGCCAACGCATCGGAACGCGCGACGCCAGGCACAGCATGGGGGACCAACTCTCCGCCGAACGGTTCGCCCTGCGGGAAGCGGGGGACCTGGCGGGAGAGCTCGGCTTGACCATCGCCGTCGAGAACTACTACCCCGAGCGGCCCATAATGCGCGGCGCCGTCTACGACTACTCGGTCTGGCCTTCCCAGTTGGCGGAGCAGATCTCCGCGGTCGACCATCCCGCGGTCGGCATCTGCCTGGACGTGGGCCACGCAGCCCTCGCGGCTGACTTCTTCGGCTTCGACTTTATCGAGGAGTGCGCCGCCATAGCGCCCCTGGTCCGCCACGTACACCTTCACGACAACCTGCAGAGGACCAACCTCGCAGGAGAGCCGCAGGTCTCCGAGCACACCGCCTATGGGCTGGGAGACCTGCACCTCCCGCCAGGTGGAGGCACCATCCCGCTGGAAGAGCTGTTCCGGCGGATGGACTTTCCCGAAAACCCCTCGTGCTGCGTGGAGCTCTCCCCCGAGCACTTCACCTCGGTTTTGGAAGCCCTGCGCTCTGCCAGGGACCTCGATCCGGCGTTAGCGCGCCGGGAGCGGGTACCCGCCTGAGCCGATGTCAGCGCCGGATGGAGGCGCCGACGCGTTTGGTGGCGGTGCGGAAGTCGTAGGTGGTGACCGAGAGGGCCGAGAGCTGGTGCGGGGCTATGCGCTTCTCGAAGTCCCGAATGTTTATGGTTCGGCGCATGCACACGAGGGCCGCCTCGCGGCAAAGGGCTTCCAGGTCGGCGCCCGAGTAGCCGCCGGTGGCGCGCGCTATCTGCTCCAGGTCCAGGTCGGGGTCTGTTGGCATCTCCTTGGCGTGGATCTTGAGTATGTGCAACCGCGCTTCGGCGTCGGGCAGACCGACCTCTATCTCGTGGTCGAAGCGCCCCGGACGCCTGAGGGCCGAGTCCAGGGCC
Source organism: uncultured Rubrobacteraceae bacterium (assembly GCA_964242955.1). Taxonomy (GTDB): domain Bacteria; phylum Actinomycetota; class Rubrobacteria; order Rubrobacterales; family Rubrobacteraceae; genus Rubrobacter_D. The sequence goes on from CAXTDD010000326.1 coordinate 3,736, forward strand.
GAGGGCCTGTTCGTGGTGGCGATGACGCACACCCTCCCGAGGTCGTTGAGGCCGTCCATCAGAGAGAGGAGTTGGGAGACGAGGGTCGCCTCGAAGCTCTCGCTCATCATGTCGCGCGAGGAGGCAAAGGAGTCGATCTCGTCGAACAGGACTATCGCCGGCGCTTTGGCGCGGGCCTCGGCGAAGATCTGGCGCAGCTTCGCCTCGCTCTGGCCCCAGAATTTGTTGAGGATCTCCGGTCCCGAGACGGCTATGAAGTGGGCCTCGCTCTCGTTGGCGACCGCGCGGGCGAGCAGCGTCTTGCCGGTCCCGGGCGGCCCGTAGAACAGGATGCCCTTGTGCGGCCTGATGCCCATCTTCTTGAAGATCTCCGGGTGGGTTATGGGCAGCTCGACGGCCTCCCTGACCATGTCTATGGTCTCACGCATCCCGCCGACGTCCTCGTAGCGGGTGGCCGGCACGTTGCGGC
>CAXTDD010000327.1:0-4180 GCA_964242955.1 uncultured Rubrobacteraceae bacterium
GGGTGTCGCCGGGTTCCGCGCCCTCGACGAAGATCGGGCCGGTCTGCGGGTTCAGATACGGCCCGAGCGCTTGGCTGGGGAGGTCGTCTTCGGAGGTGATCGAACCGCCGAAGGCGTCCTCGGTGTGGATGGTCACCGTCTCGCCGTCGCCCACCCTCGCGATGGGCTCGGCGTAGGGGCCCATCGTGAACAGGTACTCGCCCTCCTGGACTATCTCCCGAACCTTCTCCACAGCATCTCCCCTCTCGCCGGCCGTCCCGAAGACTCTAGCAAGCCGGCGACCGCCGCTCAACGGTAGGACCCTAAACACCGACAAGACAAGGGGAGAGACCCCGAAACTTTGTGCGTTCGGCCTATGGCTTTACGCGGCCCCCTCAGCCGATAATGCGGGGCTCTTGTCGATACGGATACCGATTGACGGGCGGGCGCGGGGTGTGCGACAGTAGGCGGACGCGCGGCGGCCGACGGAGGGAGAGCACCATGAGCAGGCTTCTTTTTACCGGGGGAACGGTCGTCACCGCCGAGGGCAGTTATCCCGCCGACGTGCTCGTGGAGGACGAGAAAATTAAGGCCGTCGGCACGAACCTCGACGCGGAGGGTGCTGAGACCGTGGACGCCTCAGGCAAGCTCGTCATGCCGGGCTTCATCGACGCGCACACCCACATGGACATGCCCTTCGGGGGCACCATGACCGCCGACGACTGGGCGACGGGCACCGAGGCCGCGGCGGCCGGCGGGACGACCACCATCATAGACTTCGCCCTCCAGGAAGAGGGCGGCACCCTGGCCGGCGCTTACGAAGCATGGACGGAGAAGGCGAGGGACAAGGCCGTCATAGACTACGGTTTCCACGTCGCCATCACCGACCTGCGCGACGACATAAAGGCCGAGCTTCCGAACCTCGCGGAGAAGGGCGTGGCCTCCGTCAAGATCTTCATGGCCTACAAAGGCACCCCGCTCTACACAGAGGACGACGACCTCTTCGAGACGCTGCAGCTCTCCAAAGACGCCGGTGTTCTCGTCCTGGTCCACGCCGAGAACGGCGACGCCATAGCCAAGCTGCAACAGCAGGCGCTGGCGAGGGGCGATACCGCGCCGAAGTTCCACGCGCTCACCCGGCCAGAGGCGGTCGAGGCCGAGGCGACGAACCGCGCGATCCGGCTCGCCGAGGTCGCCGGGGCCCCGATCCTGGTGGTCCACGTCTCCTGCGCGCCGGCGCTCGAAGCCATCCACCTCGCCCACGAACGCGGCCAGACCGTCTACGCCGAGACCTGCCCCCAGTACTTCGCCCTGGAGTACGAGGATTTAGCGAAGGAGGGCTTCGAGGGCGCCAAGTACGTCTGCTCGCCGCCCTTGCGCGACCCGTCCAACAGGCCCGCGCTGTGGAACGGGCTCAAGACGGGGGACCTGCAAATATTCGGCTCCGACCACTGCGCCTTCAACTTTGTGGGCCAGAAGGAACTCGGCAAGGACGACTTCACCCTGATCCCCAACGGCATACCCGGCGCCGAGGAACGCGCCATGACCCTCTGGACGCTGGGTGTCCGCGAAGGAAAGCTCTCCGAGCACCAGTTCGTCGCCGTGCTCTCCACCAACCAGGCCCGCATCTACGGCGCCTACCCGCAAAAAGGTACGCTGGCGCCCGGCGCCGACGCCGACGTCGTCCTCTGGGACCCCGACCTCTCCACCACGGCGACCGTCGAGAACCGCCACGGCAACGTGGACTACACGCCCTACGAGGGCATGACGTTCACCGGCGGTCCGGCCGCCGTCTACGTGCGCGGAAACCTCGTCTACAGGGATGGCGAGGTGGTCGGCGAGCGGGGCTCGGGCCGGTTCGTCGAGCGGCGGTTCACGGCGACGAGGGGGCTGGAGGCGAGGGTGTGATCCTGTCGGCCGAACCCGTCGTCCTGAGGCCCACCGCCGAAAGAGACCTGGACTTCGTCTTGCGGGCCGAGGGTAACGAGGAAGACCGCCCGTACATAGGGCGATGGCCTCGAGAGCGGCACCTGGCCGCCGTCGCAAGAGAGGACGAGGAGCACCTGATCCTGGAGCGCGGCGGGGACAGGTCTCCGGTCGGATACGCGATACTCGCGGGCCTCGCGGACCCCGGCAAAAGCGTTTGCCTCAAGCGCCTGATGGTCGCCGAGAAGGGCCGCGGCTACGGGCGGGCCGCCCTGCGGCTGCTCAAGGAGCGCGCCTTCGGGGGCCTGGGGGCGCATCGGCTGTGGCTCGACACGTTCGAGCACAACGCGCGGGCGCGAGGCCTCTACGAGTCAGAGGGCTTCGTCGCCGAGGGTGTACTGAGAGATGCTTTTTGGACGGAGGAAGAACACAGGTCCCTCGTCGTCATGTCTATCCTGGAAAGCGAGTACAGAGCATGAAACCGGACGAGCTACTCAAGAGGCACAAGGCGGTTATCCCGGAGTGGATCTCGCTGTACTACGACGAGCCGATGGAGATCTCCCGCGGCGAGGGCTTCAGGGTGTGGGACTCCGAAGGCAACGAGTACCTGGACTTTTTCGGCGGTATCGTGACCACCATAAGCGGCCACAACATACCGGAGATCGTGGAGGCCGTGCGGGAGCAGGCCGGCAAGGTCCTGCACTCCTCGACGCTCTACCTCATAGAGAACCAGGTGAAGCTGGCCGAGAAGCTTATCTCGTTGTCCCCGATCCCAGGCGACCAGAAGGTCTTCTTCGTGAGCAGCGGCTCCGAGGCGAACGAGGCGGCCCTTCTGTTCGCCACGCAGTACCGTAAATCTAGCGAGATCCTCGCGATGCGCGGCTCCTACCACGGCGGCTCCTTCGGCACGATGGGGATAACGGGCCAGAGCACCTGGCGCCCGACGAGCCGCTCTGCCCTCGACGTCACCTACGCGATGCCGCCCCACCACTCCTACTCCTCGCTCTACGGACGCTACGAGAAGGACGCGGAGTTCGCCAAAGCGTGCGCCGACGATCTACGCAACCTGATCCGGACCGCCACCACGGGCCACGTGGCCGCCCTCATCGCCGAGCCCGTCCAGGGTGTGGGCGGCTTTATAGAGCTGCCGCCGGAGTACATCAGGGGTGTGAAGGAGGTGCTGGACGAGACCGGCATCCTGTACATCTCGGATGAGGTTCAGACGGCGTTCGGCAGGACCGGCAGCCACTTCTGGGGGATAGAGGAGTCTGGTATCGAGCCCGACATGATCACGATGGCAAAAGGCCTCGGCAACGGCCTCGCCATCGGCGCCGTGATGGGCCGCGCCGAGGTCGTGGACTCCATGTCCGGCAAGCTCCACCTCGCCACCTTCGGCGGCAACCACGTGAGTACGGTCGGCGCTTTGGCCAACCTGAACTTTATCCTGGACAACGACCTCCAGAAGAACGCCGACGAGGTCGGCGGCTACCTGAAGGACCGCCTGGCGAAGATGGCGAAAGAGAGCCCGGTCGTAGGCGAGGTTCGCGGACGGGGCCTGATGCTGGCCCTGGAGATGGTCGGCCCCGACGGCGAACCGAACCCGGCCGCCGCCCTCCGCTTCTTGCAGGCCTGCCGCGAGCGCGGCGTCCTCGTCGGCAAGGGCGGCATCGGGGCCAACGCCGTCCGCATCTCCCCGCCCCTCACCATCACCCGCGAGGCGGCCGAAGAGGCCGCCGACGCCTTCGAGGAGGCCCTGACCGTGACCGGCGAGACGGCGAAGGTCGGCTAGTGCAGGCCGAAGGCGTAGACGCCCGCCGCGCCGTCCAGGAACTCAAAGAGCTCGCCGACCTCACCGGCGGCCCGGAAGGCGCCCGCCGCGTAGCCTGGACGGACGAGTGGACGAAGGCCCGCGAGTGGTTCAAGGGGAAGCTCGAAGAGATAGAGGGCGTCACCGAGGTGGTGACCGACGAGGCCGGCAACGTCTGGGCCACGGCCCCGGGCGATTCCGAGAAGGCCGTCATCCTGGGCGGCCACATAGACTCCGTCCCGGGCGGTGGCTGGCTCGACGGCGCCCTCAACGTCGTAGGCGCCCTCGAAGTCATGCGCGCCCTCGCCCCGCAGAAACGTCCCGTCACCTTGCGCCTCGTCGATTGGGCCGACGAAGAGGGCGCCCGCTTCGGCCGGAGCCTCTTCGGCTCGGGCTCCGCGGCCGGCGCCCTGAAGCCCGACGACGTCCGCAACCTCAAGGACAAAGACGGCGTCGCCCTCCCGGACG
>CAXTDD010000328.1:0-4177 GCA_964242955.1 uncultured Rubrobacteraceae bacterium
CGACAGGGGTCTGCGAACCCCCCGGTTTCTCTCCGGGGGGCGGGGGGCGGGGGGGGGCCGGGCGCTCCCCCAACCGCCCTACGACTCCGCGGCCAGGATCAAGGCCGCCACCTCGTTCAGGTCGGCGCCGACGATATCGGGCGGGTCGACGAGGGGGTCGAGGACCATCGCGGGCCTGGCCACGAAGGCGGCGGCGCATCCGGCCCGCATGGCGCCGGCAACGTCCCAGGCGTGGGCGGCTACGAGCCGCACCTGCCGGGTCTCGACGCCGAGGGCTTCGGCGGCTGCCCGGTAGGGTTCCGGGGCGGGCTTCAGGCGCCGCACCGTGTCCGCGGACAAGATCTTCTCGAAGCGGTCGGAGATCCCGGCGTTCTTCAGTTGCGCCTCGGCCACCTCGAGGGTGGAGTTGGTGAGCGCGGCCAGCCTCAGCCCGGACGCGCGCAGCAAGTCCAGGGCCCCCGGCACCTCCGGGTGCGGCGGCAGTTCGCGCATGCCGCCTAGTATGCTCCGCCGGTCCTCCTCCGAGAGCCGGACGCCCTCGCGTTCGGCCGTCATGTCCAGCGCGGCGGAACCGACGGCGCCGAAGTCCGAGTAGGCGTCCGTGATGGTCGCCAGGAAGGCGGACTGCAGAAGTTGCAGGAACCAGCGCCGCCGCGCGCCGGCGTCGCCGAAGGCTCGCTCGAAGTGCGGGTCCAACGCGCCCAGGTCCAGCAGCGTCTCGTTCACGTCGAACACACAAACCCTCGCCATGCGGCCTCCCCTATCTTCCGATCAGGGAAGCGTAGTCCACTTTGATGCAGCGGTCCATCACCACCGTCAGGCCGTGCTCCTTCGCATAGGCGGCGGCCTCCTCGTTGACGACGCCGGACTGCATCCAGAGCGCCCGCGCGCCGGCCGCGACGGCGTCCCTGGCGACCGGCATGACCTCTTCGCTCCTGCGGAACACGTCCACGACGTCCACGCTCTCCGGTATCTCCTGGACCCGGCCGAAAGGCTCTTCGTCCAGTACGGGGCCGTCGAGGTTCGGGTTTACCGCGAAGATCCTGAACCCGAAACCCTGCAGCGCCCGCGCGATCGCGTGGCTGGTGCGGTGCGGCCTGTCCGAGAGGCCGACGACAGCCACCGTCCGCGCTTCTCTGAGGAGGTGCCGGATCTCTTCTCTTCCGGGGTTCTCGTGCATCGCTGCTCCTTCCCTAAACGGCGGCCAGCCCGACCCCGGGCAGCGCCAGCTCCTTGCCCTTGGCCTCGACCATGACGTCCGTCTCCCGACCGTCGAGGGCGTCGAGGAACGCGCGCCAGTCTTCCTGTTCGATGGAGTAGGCGTGGGCGCCTGGACGCTTGGCGGGGTCCTGGCTGGAGAGGTGGACCTTGGGCCGCGCCTCGCGTATCTCCCAGGTTGGCAGCGCCCGGTCGAGCGACTCGCGCAGGGAGAGGCCGCCGGGGTTCAGAGAATGGTGGAGGTTGTCCACTATCGCGGGGATGCCGAGGGCGCGGGCGGTGGCGGAGATCTCGGCCACGGTCCAGATGCGTTCGTCGTTCTCGAGCGCGAGGTAACGGAGGATGTCCTCCTCTGGCCGCAGCGTCTCGACGAACCGGGCTATGGCCGAAGCCCTGTCGTCGTAGGCGCCGCCCAGGTGAAGCACGACGACGCCGTCGGGGCTGCCGAGCAGGTCGAAGACGCGGGTGGCGTAGCGCAGCTCGTCCAGGCTCCGTTCGGCCGTCTGGGGGTCCGGGCTGCCGGGGTTAATGAACTGGGCCGGGTGCATGCTCAGGCGGACGTCGAGCGAACGGGCGAGCGCGCCGATCCCGCGCAGGTCGTCGCCGTGTTCGGCCTCCCAGTCGTAAGGGAAAGCGGGGTGGGAGGCGAAGGGGATCAAACCCTGCCCGATCCTGAAGAGTCCTACGCCGTGGTCGGCGTTCCAGCGGATAATGGTCTCCGCCCCGAGCAGGTTCTCCCAGACCAGGGCGCGCACCTTCTCGGCGTCGCCGAGGCTCGCGAGCCGCAGGGTGCGGTTCGTGGTTGCCGGCAGCGTCAGGTTCTGGGCCGCGTATCCGAACCGGATCATGCCCAGAAGATACAACGTGCTGGCCCGCTTCGCCGTGTCCGAAAACCCTGGGCACCGCCCCTTCTGGTAGCATGGGCGCTCCTATGGCCGCCGCCGACCCTCCCAGACTCTTCCAGAAAGCGGCGGACGCCCTGCGCCGCAACGACATGGGTGGATGGACGAGGGCCGCCCCGAACCTCTACCCGCACCAGTGGGGTTGGGACGTCGGTTTCATAGCCGTCGGGCTCGCCCACCTGGACGTCGGGCGCGCGTGCCGCGAGATCCTCGGCCTCTTCGACCACCAGTGGAAGAACGGCAAGGTGCCGCACATCGTCTTCAACCCGCACGCGCCACCCGAGAGCTACTTCCCCGGGGCCGAGCACTGGATCAGCGCCGGCGTCTTCCCGGACGCGCCGCCGGCCCCGCCGTACACGAGCGCCCTGTGCCAGCCGCCCACCCACGCCATCGGGGCGTGGAGGATCCGGGAGACCGCGGCCGGACCCGACAGGGACGTCGCCCTCGACTTCCTGCGCGAGATCTACCCCAAGCTGCTGCGCTGGCACCGTTATCTTGCCACCTACCGCGACCCGGAGGGCTCGGGGCTCGTGACGATCTACCACCCGTGGGAGAGCGGGACGGACAACTCCCCCCGCTGGGACGCGCCCCTGATGGCCGTGAAGGTCGGCGAGCTGCCGCCCTTCGACCGCCGCGACCTCGGGCACGTGGACCATCCCTCCGAGCGTCCCAGCGACGAAGAGTACGCCCGCTACATCTGGCTCGTCGAGAAGATCAAAGACGCCCGCTGCGACGAGACCGCGGTCTACCGGTCCCACCCCTTCCTCGTAAAGGACGTCCTGTTCAGCGCCATCCTGGTAGCGGCCAACGAGTCGCTCCTGAAGATCTCCGGGATAGTCGGGGCCGAAGACGATGAGGTGGAGGAGATCTCGGGCTGGATCACCCGGGGTCGCAAGGGCCTAGCGGCATGCCTGGACGCCGATACGGGGCTCTGCCTGGACCACGACCTGCTGGCCGACCGTCCCATCCGGGTCCGCACGGTGGCGGGCTTCGCGCCCTTGATCGCCGGCGTCACGGACGCGGAGGGGCCAAACGGGTTGCTCGCGACCCTCTACTCCGAAGACTTTCTCGGCCATCCCGGCCTGCGGCGCCCGCTGCCGCCCTCGACGAGCCCGCGCGAGCCCCGGTTCCATCCCAGAAGCTACTGGCGCGGTCCCGTGTGGCCCGTGATGGCGTGGCTGTTTTGGTGGTCCCTGCTGCGCGCGAGCGAGGACGAGAGGGCCCACGAGCTGCGTCGGGCAGCACTCGCCGAGTTCTCCGCCGGCCACTTCGCCGAATACTACGAGCCGTTCACGGGAGAGCCCCTCGGCTCGGACGACCAGTCATGGACGGCCGCCGTGGTTTTGGACTGGCTCGCCCACGAGTAGAGAGCGGTTAGCCGTTAGCTCTTGGCGTCCTGTTCGAGGGCGCGCACCGTTAGCGAAGATTCTGCGTTTTGGCGGACGATGCCGATCCAATACCGGCGGATGAAGGCCCTTTACCACCGTCGCAGCTCCATTCGCCTGACCAACAACGGTCCTGCAGAACGCCTCCGACGATTGAGGTCCGGCAAGCAAGAAGCTAACGGCTAAAAGCTAATAGCTAAGAGCCTAAACCACCACCGTCGCGGCGAGGAGTGGGACGATCACGATGGTGGCGCTGAGGCGGAAGAGGTGGGTGAAGGCGACCGCGACGAGGTCCGCGTCGGTCTCGCCGGTTATGGAGAGGAGCGTGCCCATGCCGCCGGGCGCCGCCGCGAAGGCGGCCGTACGGGGATCGAAGCGAAAAACCCCGACGAGCAGGTACGCCGCCACCGCCCAGACCGCCATCTGCACGGCGTTGACGATCACGGCCGCGCCGGCCAACTGCGCGAGCGTCCGGAAGAACTCCGCCGAGAGGCCGAGACCGATGATGCCGCCGCCGGAGACCTGCACCAGGAGGTTGAACCCTCGTTCGGGCACGGCGCCGGGTAGGACGACGCGCGTGAGCCCGGACCCGAGCAGCGCGCCCACCACGCCGGCGGCGGGCAGGGGCGTCAGGGTCAGGCCCAGCACCCCTCCTGCGATGCCCGCCGCGAA
>CAXTDD010000329.1:0-4159 GCA_964242955.1 uncultured Rubrobacteraceae bacterium
GCGCGACCAGACCCGCCCGGACCTCTTCGCCCGCGCGGGCGGCCCGGTTGTCGGCACTCTCGCTCGGGGTGCCGGCCTCCTGCAGCCGGCGGGCCTTCTCAGACAGCCTCTCCGCGCGCTCGAAGAGCGTGGCGTGCTCCTCGGCGTGACGCCGCACGGCGGACGAAGCGCGCGAGGTCAAGGCCGGGTCGGGCTCAGATCTCTCCGCTCCGCGGCGCGGCCGTCCGAAGAACCGGCCGAGCGCGCGCTTTGCAAGACCCGAAAGAGAACGCGGCCCAGAGATACCGAAAGGCGGTAAGCTTCCCTCACTCATGTCGTACATGATAAACCGTCCGGCGCGGATCGTTGTGATCTTGCTCTCCACCTTGCTCCTCGCCGGCTGCTCGGGCGTCTTCGGGGAGAGCCCCGGCGAGCGGGCGGACAGGGCCATCACGGACGCCAACGAGTCCATCTCCGAGCACAACAGGCTCTTCGGCGAGGCCCGCGACACCTACGCGAGCGTGAAGCAAGAGATAGAGTCCGGCAACGATCCCTCGGGCCAGCAGGGCAGCATAACGCGGGCCAGGGACACGATGGAGGAGGCCCGCTCCAACCTGCAAGACGCCAACAGGCGCCTCGGCGCCGTCGACGACCTCGACGTCGACCCGCCCGTAAGGCGCTACGCCAACACCCTCTCGGACGCCATGGAGGCCCAGATCTCGGCCGAAGACCGCGAGATAGAGTTCTACACCCTCCTCCAGGAAGACCCGGCCCTCGAAAACAACCGCCAGGAAGCCCTCGACCTACTAGACCGGGTCGGCAGCGACTACGAACGCGCCGAACAGGCCTACGCCGAGGCCAGAAACGTCGCCAACGAGAACCCGAACCTGATCGAGGCGACCAGCTAGCGGCTCCTCCCTGCGGTCGTCGCAGCACGCTCCAGCCTCCGGCTTCCGCTCTCAGCACGCTGCGCCCTATGGGCTCCGCTCTCAGCACGCTACGCCCTATGGGCTCCGCTCTCAGCACGCTGCGGCTTCGCCTCCGCTTTCAGCCAGAAGCCTTCTGGCCCATCCCGGCCGCACCAGAGCAACTGTCCCTGCCAGCATCGTTCCGGCGGGGTCGCCGCAAACGCCCTGGGCAACACCGCCCACCAAGAAGCTGAAAGCGGCCGTCAGGCCGCGTGCTGAGAGCGACCGAAGGGAGCGTGCTGAAAGGCCCCGAAGGGGCCGTGCTGAAAGCGGAGGCGACAGCCGGAGCGTGCTACGCGGGCTGGCAGGTCGGGCACACATACGTACCTCTGCCCGCAACGCGGCTCTTGCCCACGGTGGTGCCGCACCGCGGGCAGGGTTCGCCAGCCCGCGTAAACACCTGGAGGTGGTGCTGGAACTTGCCGGTCTCGCCGAAGGCGTCGTGGTAGGAGTCGAAGGTGGTGCCGCGGAGGTCTATGGCGCGGCCGAGGATGTCGCGGGTGGCGGCGTGGATCTTTTCCGTCTCTCCCGGGGTCAGGGTGTTCGCTTTGCGGGTCGGGTGGACGCCGGCGGCGAAGAGGACCTCGTCCACGTAGATGTTGCCGAGGCCGGCGATTACGGACTGGTCCAGCAGGAGGCCTTTTATGCCTGCCTTGCGGCTGAAGGCTTGCGTCAGGTATTCGACGGTGAAATCTTCGGAGAGCGGGTCGGGGCCGAGGCGCCAGATCAGGGGGTGCTTCTCTTCTTCTCCTGACTCGTAGAGGTCGAAGTAGCCGAGCCAGAGACGGGTGAAGGCGAGGACGAGGCCGCCCTCGAACTCCAGAACCGCGGTGTTCATCCGGTCCGGTTCTTGCCACTCGGGCAGTCTGAGGACCCTACCCGAGATGACCAGGTGGACGATGCCGACGACATCGCCGAAGTCGAGGACGATGATCTTGCCCCGTCTGCCCGTCCCGAGCAGCCTGCGCCCGACGAGCCGCCGCGGGAACTCTTCCATCGCCACGTTGGTCACGTCGGGCCTGAACACCCCGGCCCTCAAGACCTCGCGTCCCGCGGCGAGCGCTGCGACGTCCTGGGAGATGACGGTCGTCTCGGGCAGCTCAGGCATCGAGTAACCTCTCGACGTAGAGGGCAACCCCATCCTCTTCCACACCCGGGACAACCTCGTCGGCGGCCCCCCGCACTTCTTCGGTCATCGGGCCTACGGCCACGCCGCGCCCGACGAAGCGGAGCATGTCTACGTCGTTGTCCGCGTCGCCGAAGGCGAGGACGCGCCTGGAGTCTATCCCCCACCGTTCGCAGAGGAACGCGAGCGCCTCGGACTTCGTGCCCTGGAGGCCCCCGATCTCGACGTAGTGCGGCAGGCTGCGGGTGACGAAGGCCCTGCCGCGGAACGCTTCTCGGGCCTCGTCCAGCCATCCCTCGACGTCGTCGGGCTTGTCCACTATAACGAGCTTGGTCGGGTCCTCTCCCCCGTTCCTGAGCCATGCGGCCGGGGAGTCCACGGTGACGACGCCGGGCTCCTCCTTGCGGCGCAGGAACCGCAGCGCCGCCGGGCTGTCAGGCGAGGTGATGATGCGCCCGTCGACGAAGATCCTGGCGTGCAGATCTCGCCCGGCGGCCCACTCCAGGACCTCCAGGCCCAAGTCTTTGTCCAGGGTGCGGTGCAGCAGCGTCTCGCCGTTGATGCGGCGGACCATAGAGCCGCCGTAGCAGACGACGGGGTCGTCCTCGCCGAAGCCGAGCCTGCCGGCCTGTTCGGCGGCCGACTCGTAGCGCCGCCCCGTCGCAACGACGAGGCGCATCCCGGCCTTTCGCAGGTTCCGCAGGGCGGACCTAGTCCTGTCCGTTATCCCAAGGTCGCGGCGCAGCAGCGTGCCGTCGAGGTCGAAGGCCGCGAGATCGAAGCTAGGACCACCGTCGCGTTGCGCCGCCAAACGTCTTCCTTCCTAAAGAGCAACGAATTCCGGCCGACTTTCCCGGCGCGAAAAGCGGACCGATGATACCGCGTCCGGGGCGTGGTGTAATGAACGAGAGGTCGGGAACGCGGCGTCCGAGAGGGAGGAAGCTTGTGAAGCTGGCGGGTCGGATGGGGCGCCTGGGGACGGAGACGGCGTTCTCCGTCCTGGCGAAAGCCAAGGCGCTCGAAGCGGGCGGACGGGACATCATCCACCTCGAGATCGGGGAGCCCGACTTCGACACGGCCGAGCACATCGTCGAGGCCGGCTGCAGGGCGCTCCGCTCGGGCGAGACTCACTACACCCCCACCGCCGGTATTCCGGAGCTGCGCGAGGCCATCGCCGCCGACGTCGCACAAAGCCGCGGCATCGACGTGGACCCGGCCCAGGTGGTCGTGACGCCCGGCGGCAAGCCCATCATGTTCTTCGCTATCCTGGCGCTCGTGGACGAGGGTGACGAGGTCCTGATGCCCAATCCGGCGTTCCCGATCTACGAGTCGATGGTGGACTTTGTCGGTGGCAAGTCCGTCTTCGTGCCCCTGCGCCAGGAGAACGGCTTCCGCTTCGACCTGGACGAGTTCCGGGCTGGATTAAGCGACGATACGAAGCTCGTCATCCTCAACTCCCCGGCCAACCCCACGGGCGGCGTCTTTACCGCAGAAGACATAGCCGGCATCGCCGACATCCTGCGCGGCTGGCCCGACGTGTTCGTGTTGAGCGACGAGATCTACGCCCGCCTCCTCTACACGGGCTCTTTCGCGAGCATCGCCTCGGAACCGGGCTTCGGCCCCGACGGACGCACCGTTATCCTCGACGGCTTCTCTAAGACCTACGCGATGACCGGCTGGCGGCTCGGCTACGGCGTGATGCCCGAGGCCCTGGCCGAACAGGTCGCCAAACTGCAGGTCAACTCCAACTCTTGCGTAAACTCCGCCACCCAGCACGCCGGCCTCGCCGCGCTCTCGGGCCCCCAGGACGCGGTCGGCCGGATGCTGGAGGAGTTTCGGGCGCGACGGGACCTGATCGTCTCCGGCCTAAACGACCTGCCCGGCGTCGAGTGCATCTCCCCCCAGGGCGCCTTCTACGCCTTCCCGAGCACCCGCGACACCGGCTTCTCCGCAACGGAACTCGCCGACCTGCTCCTCGAAGACGCCGGCGTCGCCTGCCTCTCGGGCACCGCCTTCGGCCGCCACGGCGAGGGCCACCTCCGCTTCTCCTACGCCAACTCCCGCGAGAACATCTCCCGCGCCCTCG
>CAXTDD010000330.1:0-4159 GCA_964242955.1 uncultured Rubrobacteraceae bacterium
GTTCCTTTGCCGGAGAACGGCGGGAGGTCCAGGGTCGCTTCGAAGTAGCCCCAGGTGGAGGTCCAGTCGTTGGAGATGATGGTCCTCTGGATCAGGGTCTCTCCGCCGGCGTTTTTGAGGACGATGGTATTGGAAGCTTCGGGGTTGCGGGAGTAGCCGCTGATGGTGAGGGGGTCGGAGATCTCGGCCCCCCGCCGTGGCTCGACGAGCACGGTGTTGCCGCCCGCGGCGGGTAGCGGCTTGTCCAGGGGCGCACCCGTCGGCTGGAAGTCCACCACGAGCCGGGCCGGGTCGGCGAGCTCCAGCACCCGGTAGCGGAAGGTTTCGCGGGCGAAGACGTCCACGAACATGCCGTCCTCGGGCGCCCGCACGACGTGAAAGCCCTGGAGCAACCCGTCGCCGAGGCGTCCGTCGGAGACGGCGGTGGCGCTCGTCGAGGGCAGGTTGACGCGCAGGAGGCCGTCGCCCTTCGGGCTGACCAGCGTCCACCGGGGCGTCACCCCGGCCGGCTCTTCCCCGGCGCCCAGGTCCAGCACCACCCGCTCGTAGCTTTCGTGCACCCCGTAGCGGACGCCGAGGATGGTGTCCGCGTCGAAGCCGGAGCCCCCACCCGCCCGTGTCGCTGCCGTGAAAGGCCCGGCGGGCGCGCCGCCGGACCCGCCGGTGCCGGAGGCGGTCACCCCCACGGTCGACTCCGGCGTATTCCCCGCTCCGGGCGTCGCCACCGCGACCGCTTCGGCGCGGGGTCTCTCGCCCGCGTCTGGGTCCACGGCCTTTTCGACAGACGCCGCGCCAGAGCATCCAGTCGCGAATGCGGCGACCATCAGCAGAAGGGCGAGGCAGGTTCGCCTCACCCGCGGCCCGTTATCGGCGGCGAAGATGCCTGTATACAAAAATGTGCGGCCATAAGCAACGGAGCATTATAGGGAGGCGGGTTTGCGGGGTGTTTAAGGGAGTGTTTCGGCTTTGTTACGGGTTTACGTCCCTGGCCTATAATCTCCGTCCGGTCAACGAGGCGAGGGGGAGCCATGATCCACCAGGAAGACATCGACGCTGCGCGGCGCAGGTTACAAGGCGTGGCGCTGAGGACGCCCCTGGTGCCGTGTCCGGGCGGCAACGGAAGGCATCGCCTCTACTTCAAGCCCGAGAGCCTGCAGCCCACGGGGGCGTTCAAGCTGCGGGGGGCGTACAACAAGATCTCCTCCCTCGGGCCGGAGGAGCGGCGACGGGGGGTCGTCGCCCACTCCAGCGGCAACCACGCGCAGGCCGTGGCCTACGCGGCGCGCGCCCTCGGGGTGAAAGCCGTGATCGTGATGCCGCGCGATGCCCCGAAGGGGAAGCTTGACGCGACGGCGGCGCTCGGGCCGGAGATGGTCCTCGTCGGGCCGGACAGCGGGGAGCGGGCCCGCAAGGCCGAAGCGTTGGCGGCGGAGCACGGGCACGTGCCCGTGCCGCCCTACGACGACGAGACGCTCATCGCCGGGCAGGGGACCGTGGGAGCGGAGATCCTGGAAGATTTGCCCGACGTGGCGTCGGTCCTGGTGCCCGTGAGCGGCGGCGGGCTCATAAGCGGCGTGGCCGCGGCGATCAAGCTCACCAGGCCGGACGTGAAAGTGATCGGGGTCGAACCCGAGCTCGCCGCTGACGCCAGGGAGAGCCTGCGGAGCGGGAAGCTAACCGAGTTCCCGGCGGAGAAGGTCGGCCGCACGGTCGCGGACGGCCTGCGGGTCCGGAAGCTCGGCGACGCGCCCTTCGAGCACATCATGGCCTACGTGGACGACATCGTGGCCGTCTCGGAGGAGGAGATCCTGGCCGCCATGCGCCGCCTGGCGCTGCGTGCGCGCCTCGTCGCCGAGCCGAGCGGCGCCGTGACGTTCGCGGCCCACCTCTTCCGCCGGGACGAGCTGCCCGACACCCACCTGAACGTCGCCGTCGTGAGCGGCGGCAACGTCGAGCCGGGGCTACTGGCCGAGGTCCTCGCCGGCTGAACCGTCCGGGCGCGGCGTGAACTCGACCGGGTCCCCGACGCGCAGGGTCCCGGGGGAGGAGTGGATCAGGTTCCGCCCGAACGCTACGCCGCCGTCGAACCTTCGGTAGGTAGCGAGGGTGCGCAGCGGCTCCTTGCCGCGCTCGGCGGTCTCCTGGTCTGTCATGGTGATGGCGCACCGCCGGCACGGCTCGGCCACGCGAAAGACCGTGCCGCCGATCCGAACCTCCCCCCACCCGTCCTCGGCGTAGGCTGCGCTACCCCGCACGACGAGGTTGGGCCTGAAACGGTTCATGGGCAGAGGACTGTCCATCCGGCCATTAAGGTCCTCCAGCGAGGCCTCGGAGATGAGCAGGAAGGGGAAGCGATCGGCGAAGCTCGTCTGGTCATCGCCCACCGCGTACAGGGAGTCCACGGGCCTCGTGTCGTCGTCGGGCTTGCGGACCAGCCGGCAGGAGAAGTCCAAAAAGCGGCCGAACCAGCGGTCGGCCTCCTCGCCGACGGGCGCCCCGCGCTGGGCGTCGCCCCACACCTCGACCTCGATCCTCCCCCCTTCCTCCCCGAACGGGACTTCGAGGTCGGGCATCCCGGGGGCACCGACGATAAGACGGTCGTCGGCGATGCTCGGGGAGATGAGCGACATCCTGGGGTGGGCGCGCTGGGACATGAACTTGCCGTTCGCGTCCACCAGCATCCAACGCCGGTCGTGGCGCAGCCCGGTCGCGTCGAGCGCGGCGCTCTGAAGCGTGATGCCCCCGCACGACTTTATGGGGTAGACGTGTAGGCCGCTCAGGATCGGGGTTCCGTCGTTCACGTTTGTCCTTACGTCCGTTCCGACCGGGACACGATACCGCGGACGAAACCGGGGCCTGGGGGCTGTCTCGCGCGGGTCGGCATCTACACCATCATCCACGGTAAGGCCCGCCGCTTCAAGCGCCGGGAGCGCCGCCCCTGCCATCGGCCTGAAAGGATCCGCCCGGCGACTCAGGGAGGCGTCAACGGGCGGCGCAACCAGACGTAGTCGACGGGCTGCCCACGATTGAACTCCTCGCGCTCCGGTTCCGGTACGGTCGAGAATCCCGCGCCGCGGTAGCAGGCGATGGCGGCGTCGTTCTCGGGGACCACGCGGACGAAGGCCTCCGGAAAACCAGAGAGGGACGCCCGCTCCAGAAGCAGGCCGACGAACCGCCGGCCCGCACCACGGCCCCGGCTGGCGGGCCTGAGGATGATGCGCGCCAGCTCGACCTCCCGTTCGGCCGCGTCGGTCCACACCTCCCCGTAGCCGATGGGCGTCTCCCCTTCGCACAGCACGTAAGGCCTCACGTCCGGGTCCGCGTGCCAGCGCCGGAACACCGATACGTCGACGGGCCACCCGGCGCTCCCCGCCCACCGGCGCACCTCCTCGACGGAGGTGGCCCAGCGTACGATCTCTCGCGCGTGGACTTCCCCGAAATCGAGCACGTACTCCGGATGGTTCACGCCGCGCACACCTGCCTCTCGCCGTTCTCTCGCGGTCTGGTCCGTAATTATGGTGCGTGGCCGTCCGCTAATCGAGGTTGGGACGTTTCTCTCCCTCAGCGACGCCCTCCAGTTCCGCCATCTTCCTTCGCACCTCGCGGACGACTCCTTCCATGGGGACGATGTGGCCTTCGTCTTCTCGGCGGAGCTTTAGCTCGACGCCCCCTCTCTTCAAGGAGCGGGGCGTCAGGGCGAGGCGGATGGGGGCCCCGATCAGGTCGGCGTCCTTGAACTTCGTCCCCAGGCTCTCCTTCCTGTCGTCGTAGAGAACCTCGACGCCATTGGCTTCTAGTTCTTCGTAGAGTTTGCCCGCCAACTCGTCGCCGGACGCTACGAGGTGGACGTGGTAGGGCGCTACGGAGATCGGCCAGACGAGGCCATCCTCGTCGCGGTGCTCCTCGGCGACGCAGGCGAGCAGGCGCCCAACCCCGATACCGTAGGAGCCCATCACGACGGGCTTACGCCTCCCACCGTCGTCCAGAAAGTAGGCGTCGAAGGCCTCGGCGTAGCGCGTGCCGAGCTTGAAGATGTTGCCGACCTCCACGCCGCGCTCGGCCCGCATCGCGGCGCCGCATTCGGGGCAGGCGGAGCCGTGTTCCGCCGCGGCCACGTCGGCGACGACGCCGGCCTCGAAGTCCCTGCCGTGGTTGACGT
>CAXTDD010000331.1:0-3742 GCA_964242955.1 uncultured Rubrobacteraceae bacterium
ATCGTGGACGAGCCGACGGCCGGCCTCGACCCGGAGGAGCGCATCCGGTTCAGGAACCTGCTTTCGGACCTCGCCGGGGAGAGGACCGTCCTCCTCAGCACCCACATCGTCGAGGACGTCGCGCAGACCAGCCGGGAGCTGGCGGTATTGGCCGGGGGCAAGGTCCTGTTTCGCGGCACATCGGAGGGTTTGATCTCCGCCGCCCGCGGCCGGGTCTGGACGATCGAAACGGACGGCCCGAAACCGAACGGCGGCCTGACCGTCGTATCCACCCTGCACCTTGGAAGTTCGGTGCAGTATCGGGTCGTAGGCGACCCGCCACAGCACCTCCGCGCGGAAGAGACGGCGCCGAGCCTGGAAGACGGCTACGTGTGGCTGATGCGCGAGAGCCGAGTGGCGGAGGTGGCGTAGGATTCTCACCGCACGCGGAGGTGCCCGGGCCAGGAAGGACCCGGGCGCTATGGACGTTTACAAAGGGTGGTGCGAGGGCTCGTCGTGCGTCGTGGAGATTTCCGGGGTTTCGTCTCTGTGGGCCGGGTTCCAGAGGTTTCGCAGGTGGTAGCTCAGGAGCAGGAACAGGCCGCCGAAGCCGAGGAAGAGGAGCACGCGCCACACGGGCTCCAATCCGGCGAGGTCCCACAAGAAGAGCTTGGCGACCACGAGGAAGAGGGTCGAGATCCCGCCCTTGATCAGGTACGAACGATCCAGGCGCAGCCCGACGACGCACATCGCGGCGCCGAGGAGGCCCCACGCCAACGTGACATAGGCGTCCGGAGAACCCGGCAGCATCCCGAACTCGCGCCAGAACCACGCGAGCAAACCCGCGTGGGCGAAGACCCGGTAGAGGGTGACGGTCTTTCGGCCCTGGAGGGACCAGGAACACGCTAGGATCAGCGCTATCGCGGCGAAGTCCGCGAGCCCACGGAAGTTGAAGACGGCCGTCCCGTAGTCACCCGGGGACAGCAGGCCCACCGCGAGCCTGCCGGAGAGCCACAGACCGACGAAGGCCGCCAGGGCGTGCGCGCCGCCGATCGTCCCCCAACCAGGCCGCCGCCGCGAGAGCAGGTGCAGCCCCGCCGCGTAAAGTGCCAGGGCCGTGATCGCATAGGCTCCAGCGTCCAGCGGAATGAGCTCGTGCAGGAGCAACCCGGCCACCGCCGCGTGCCCGAAGACCCGGTACGTCCGTCGCACCTCCGACGGCCCGATGGCCGCGGAGGACGCGAACGCGAGGGCTACGACGGCGAGGGCCACGAGGGCGTGGATGCCGAAGAACGGGGCCGTCGCGTACGGGTCGAAGCTCCGCTCCAGCGTCCCGATCACGAGGAGGAGCGGGAAAACCCAGGCGCCGACCACCGCGAAGAGCGCGTGAGCCATGGAAGAGACGACCTTGTCCGAGAGCCGCCGGGCGACCAGGTGCAACCCGGCGGCCTCGACGGCCAACACGAACATCAACGCCTCCCCCTCCAGCAGGAGAACCAGTGAAAGGGTGGCGGACACCAGGGCGACGATGGCCTGCGCGTACGAGACGTACACCCCACGCTCGATGCGGCGGAACCCGGCCCAGGCGATGCCATGCGACGCCGCGACGCCAAGTGCCACCAGGCCCATCGTTGTTTTCTCGGGGCTCCACAGCACTTGCGTCAGCCAGAGCAATGCCGCGGGCGAAGCGAAGGAGACCAGGTACGCCGCCGTCCCGTCTTTCGCGAGGCGCCCGTCCCCGCCTAAGAGGGCGCGCATCGAAGTCCTGGTTCTGGGGACCGGCCAACGGCCTGGGTTCGCGGAACGGAGCGCCTCCCTCGCGGACGGCACGAGCCACAGTGAGATCCAACCGAAGAAGCCCCCGGCCTGCAGCCTCACCCCGTCGACGAAAAACGTGTCGCCCGGGACGGGAACGACACCCAAGCACCCGGTGACCATCACGGCCCAGTACCCGACGAACGCGACCAGCAGCAGCGAACGCCACCCTTTGAGGAGGTAGATCCCCATGGCCCCCACCAGGACGAGCCCGGCGTAGAGCACGAGGCCGCCGATCGCGCCCTCCCCATCGTAGAGCAAAAACGGTGTGCCGAAGCCGCCGGAGACCCCGACGACGGCCAGCACGGCCCCGTCCTGGCGCAGCGCCAGCGCGAACGCGAGCAGGGTCACGGCCGCCATGAACGCGAACGCGACGGGATAGGAGAACACGCCGAGCATCTGGAAAGCCGCGAACCCGGTGATGTAGTACGTCCCGATCCCACCCCCCAACACGACCTGCGCGAAGGCCCGCCGGCCGGCATAGACGCGCAACCCGACCGACACCAGCGCGCTCCCCAGGAAGATGCCCAAACCGACCCGCACCACCGGCGTCAGGAGGACCTGCAGCCAACCGAAATCCCACGACAGCTTGAACAGGAAGACGACACCGATGAGGAAGAGCGCTATGCCCGTCTTGTTGAGCCACCACTCCCAACGCCGCAAATTCGCCAGACCGAACGGCAACTCGAAACCCCACCTACCGTCTTCGAAGGGTCGGGTAACGTCCCCCAGGAAGCCGCCTCGAGCGGTCGTCTTCTCCACAACCTCCGGAGATTCCCTCTCAGGCGCCCGGTCCGGAAGGCCCAACCCGACTCCCGGGTTGACCCCGTCACCCGCGAGCTCCGTCCGTCTTCCGACTCCGACCGGGGTGCTCTCCGGCTGGGGCGCCAGTTGGTGTCGGATGCGCTCAAGCTCCCGCCCCTGGTCCCTTACCTCCGCTTCGAGACGTCCCACGCGTTCTTCGATGCGCTCTTCGACGCCGGGCATCATCTCTCCTTCCCTATCTCCGACGCACCTTCCTCGCGCTCCACAACGCTGAGTGCCTCCTCCAGAAGTCCGGGCAGGTCGCGCAACTCCCGCAGGGCGGCGGCCGGGTTCCCCTCCACGAGGCCCGAGGCCCGGGCGAACCGGCGCCAGAACTCCCGCACGGGTTCTTTCCCGGCCGTAGCGCCGGCGGTCCGTTCGCTCTCTGACAGCCGGATCGCCCCCGGTGCCAGCGCCGAGATCCTGCCCTCAGCCACCCTCCTTAAATGCGCGTGCTCCACCGAGTCCGGAAACTCCTCAGCCCCCGCATACCGTCCCCGGGAAACAAAGACGTAGAGAACCAGGAAGACCACCAACACCCCCGATGCCAGCACCACCACGGAACCACCTCCCGCACCATTGACTTACGTTGTATATTTACGTTGTAAGTTAGCAGGCCAAACAGGCTGTGTCTACGCTCAGACGACGACTTTTAATGAAACTTAACTTGTCCTTACGGGACCGTTCGGATGGGGGCGTTTCGCGAAACGCCCCTACAGACCCGCGCTATTGGATCGGACGTCACCTGCCGATAACGTGGACCATCGTGGGAAAGAATCACATCCGACGCTATCATCGAAGGTCCATCCGCCTGAAAGACTACGACTATGCCCAAGACGGGGCCTACTTCGTCACGCTCTGCGTCCAGGGACAAGCGCGCGTTTTGGGCGACGTGCGGGATGGGCGAGTACGTCTGAGCGAGGAAGGACGCGAGGTCACCCGTTGTTGGACGTGGTTGTCCGAGAGGTACGCGTACGTGCGTCTGGACGAATGGATCGTAATGCCGGACCACCTGCACGGCATCGTCGTCCTGGACGGCGACGCGCATAATGGCAATGGGAATATTGGTGGGGGCGCTCCGGGTGGGGGCGGGCCCCCCGACCCCCCCCCCGCACCCAGCCACCCCCCGACCCAACGCAACCCC
>CAXTDD010000331.1:3752-4149 GCA_964242955.1 uncultured Rubrobacteraceae bacterium
CCGCCATTAAGGCAATGGGTAATTTGGGGGGGGCCGAGCCGGGCACCCCCCCCACGGACCCACGCAACCCCGCGACGAAACGCAAACCGTTGGGGCGTCTGGTCGGCGCATTCAAAACCGTCTCGACCAAACGCGTCAACGACATCCGAGGCACCCCAGGCGCCAGACTGTGGCAACGCGATTTCTACGAACACACCGTGCGTAACAAACATTCCCTGCGCCACATCCGACAGTACATAGCGGACAACCCTACCCGTTGGCGGTAGACAAATACGGCCGTAGGGGCGTTTCGCGAAACGCCCTGCGCCGCCCCCTCGGCCCGCGAGGACAGCGCGGCCATCCTCGCCACGAGCCCCCGGTCCCGCATCGCGGCCGCCCCCCCGAGCACCGCGTCGGC
>CAXTDD010000332.1:0-2896 GCA_964242955.1 uncultured Rubrobacteraceae bacterium
GATACGGGAACGTATCTGCTCGGATATGGGCTGGTGCGGCCTCGAAGTGGACCCGCGGCGCAACGCCGACGCCGTGGGCGTCGAGGCCAGGATCAGCGCAGACGACTCCACCATCCGCGCCTACGTCATCTCCGTGGACGAGGAGACCACCATCGCCGAGGAGACGGTCCGCTGTCTGCGGGAACGTCGGGTGTAGCGCGGGCCTACGGACTTTCGCCCGTGTAATACACTCAGCCGGCGGATCTGGAAAGCTCTCGAACGAAGGGGTGGCTCGTGAATCAGCGAAGCTTGGGAAGCGAAGGTCTCGTCGTATCCGAGCTCGGGCTCGGGTGCATGGGCATGAGCGACTTCTACGGCACAGAGGACGACGAGGAGTCCATCGCCACCATCCACCGGGCCATGGAGCTTGGCGTCACGTTCCTCGACACGGCCGACATGTACGGCCCGTTCACCAACGAGCGGCTCGTCGGCAGGGCCATAAACGGGAGGCGCGAGGAGGTAGTCCTCGCCACCAAGTTCGGCAACGAGCGGGCCGAGGACGGGACTCGGCTCGGCATCAACGGCAAGCCGGACTACGTCCGCCGGGCCTGCGACGCCTCGCTTCAGCGCCTCGGGATGGACCACATCGACCTCTACTACCAGCACCGCGTGGACCCCGACACCCCCGTCGAAGAGACGTGGGGTGCTATGAAGGAGCTGGTGGACGCCGGGAAGGTGCGCTACCTCGGCATCTCCGAAGCCGCGCCTACGACCATCCGCAAGGCCCACGCGGTCCATCCTATCTCCGCCCTCCAGACGGAGTACTCGCTGTGGAGCCGGGACGTGGAGGACGAGATCCTGCCGACCGTCCGCGAGCTCGGCATCGGGTTCGTTCCTTACAGTCCCCTCGGGCGTGGCTTCCTGACCGGCGCGATCCAGAGCCCCGAAGACTTCGACGAGGACGACTACCGCCGCCGCTCGCCGCGCTTTCAGGGGGAGAACTTCGACAAGAACCTGGAGCTCGTCGAGAAGGTGCGCGAGATCGCCTCCGAGAAGGGCGTGACCCCGGGCCAGCTCGCCCTGGCCTGGCTGCTGCACCAGGGGGATGACGTCGTCCCGATCCCGGGTACCAAGCGCCGCAAGTACCTCGAAGAGAACGCCGCGGCGGCGGAGATCGAGCTTTCCAGTGAGGACCTCTCGCGTATAGACGAGGTCGCCCCCGCGGGCGTCGCCGCCGGCGGGCGCTACGACGAGACGAGCATGCGGACCGTCAACCGCTAGGGGCCCGGATGACCGGCGCCACGCTGGACCACTGCGTGATCCACGTCTCCGATTGGGAGCGTTCGAACGCCTTCTACGGAGCCGTGCTTGGCGCCGACGTCGTGCCGGTGGGAGGCGGCTACGCCTACCGGTTCGGCGCCCAACAGCTCAACGTCCACGGCCCCGGCGTGGACGCCGCGCCGGTGGCGAAGGTCCCCGTCCCGCCGGGGGGCAGCGACCTCTGCTTTGAGTGGCATGGATCGGTGGGGGAGGCAGAAGGACACCTGGTCCGTCACGGCGTGGAGGTGGAGCTGGGGCCGGTCGGGCGCTCCGGCGCGAAGGGCGCCGGCACGAGCCTGTACTTCCGGGACCCGGATGGATCGCTGCTGGAGTTCATCTCGTACGGGGATAGTTGAGGTCGGAAGGCGCGACGTAGAAAGCCGCCGAGAGGAGAACCGATGACCGACGAGGAGCACATCTCGCGCAAGGGGACCGGCGTGCCCGTAAGCTGGTTCCCGGTTCCGGAGGAGTCCGAGCTGCCGGAGAACCTGAAAGGGCTCTTCCGCAAGGCGCGGGAGGCGGTCGGGTTCGTGCCCAACGTCTTCCGGGCCTACAGCTTCAGGCCCGAACGGCTCTCCGCCTGGTTCGCCCACTACCGCCAGCTCCACGAGTCGACGGAGAATCTAGACGCGGCAGAGCGGGAGATGATCGCGGTGGCCGTCTCCATGGCGAACGGCTGCCTCTACTGCCTGGTCGCCCACGGCGCCGCCCTCCGCCAGGCCCTCGGCGACCCCATCCTCGCCGACCGCATCACCCTCGACCACCGCCGCGCGGGCCTCGACGAGCGCCGCACGGCCATCCTGGACTACGCCGTCAAGGTCACCGAACGTCCCCTCGACTGCACCCCAGAGGACCTCGAACGGCTCAAGGGTCTCGGCCTCACCGGAGAGGAGGTCTGGGACGTGATCGAAGTCGCAAGCATGTACAACTTCACGAACCGCATGTCGCTGGCCTGCGGCATGATCCCCAACGAGGAGTACCACGCCCTATCGCGCTGAAGCCCCCGGTTCTCTACCGAGGTCGTGAACTCCGAGGCCGGGGCGTCCCACACCTGAGCCGTCCCGCCTACGCAAATTGTCGTAATTCTTCTTAAAGAACGCGCAACACCGTTGACAAGCCCGCCGGGCGGCGCTAGAGTGCCTGGGCTGTTGTTGTCGTCGCGAAAGGACCGCAGGCTTTGATGCACGTCCGTCTCATGAACATAGATATTCCGGCTACCGGGATGTTCGGGGGAGAGGTGCGTCCCAAGGTCCGTGCGGTCGCGATGAGAACGTGAGCTCCTAGCTCGACCAAACTTCTCAGCGAGGCCCCCGGACCAGACGGACCGGGGGCCTCAAGCTTTGCGCCACGCGCAAGGTCTGAAATCTCCGGCTCCGATCCCAAGGACGGGCACCGCCCGCGGCGCGGACGCGACAGAGAGACGAGAGAGAAGGAGAAAGAGATGTACAGGGATTTCTACGTGGCCCAGGACCGCACGCTCAGGCTACAGTACCTGGAGGAGAGGATGGCCGAGCGCCGGCGGTACAAACGGCCCGAAGGCCGGCCCTCGCTGCGGGCCAGGCTCGCGCGGCAACTCTTCGCCCCCGCGGTCGCCACC
>CAXTDD010000332.1:2908-4142 GCA_964242955.1 uncultured Rubrobacteraceae bacterium
GGGGGGGGGGCGGGTAACGTCTCGACGCCCGTCGGCCCTAGGCGCCGGCTGGCCCTGCGGGAAAAGTTATAAGCCTCCAGCGGCCAGCTATCAGCAAGTAGATGGCTGGCCGCCGAGGGTTGGCGGGTTCGAAACGGACTAATGTCCGGGTAGGTTGAAGGGGGGATTCCAAGCGTGGATGCGTTGGAGCTTAGGGATGTGGACAAGAGTTTCAAGAAGCGGCGGGGGGAGGTGGTGCGTGCGCTGGATGGGATCTCGCTCTCCGTGGGGAAGGGGGAGGTGGTTGGTATTCTGGGGCCCAACGGGAGTGGGAAGAGCACGCTGGTGCGTGTGGTCTCCACGCTCGTTTTTCCGGACTCCGGGACGGTCGAGGTCTTTGGGGTCGATGCCGTGCGGCATCCCAAGCAGGTGCAGCGGAGCATGAACCGGGTCAGCGTCGAGGCCAGCTTCTTCAAGAAGTTATCGGCGATGGAGAACTTGCTCTACGGGGCCAAGCTGTACGGCGTGACCGGCCGGGAGGCGAGGCCCAGGATCGAGGAGATCCTGGAGAACGTCGGCTTCGCCCAGAAGCGGGCGACGGAGCCGATGGAGCACCTCAGCCGTGGGATGCAGCAGAAGATAGCGCTGGCCAGGGCGCTCTTGACCAGCCCTGTTCTCATGCTGCTCGACGAGCCTACGACGGGCCTCGATCCCCGGAGCAAGAAGGACGTGCAGGCGTTCATCAGCAGGATCCGCGACGTCCACGACTCCTCGATCCTGCTGTGCACGCACGACATGGGCGAGGCCGAAGAACTCTGCGACCGGGTCGGCATCATGGTGGACGGCAAGATACTCGCGTTGGAGAGGCCCGGCGAGCTCAAGCGTCGCTACGCCAGCGGAGCCAACGGCCGCGCGCCGACTTTGGAGGAGACTTTTATGGCAGCGACCGGCTTCTCGGTCGAAGAGGCCAGCGCAGAGAAGGAGTAAGAAGATGAGGGGTCCCGTCAAACCCGGGTGGCTGGTCGAGATGATCGCCGTCTGGGGCTACGTCCAACGGAACTACTTCCTTACCAAGCGGTACTTCATGTGGGAGGTCGTCTGGCTGACGTTCACCACCGTCAACGCCATGTCCATCACGTTCATCGGGGCTGGTGTCGAACAGGTGGGCGGCGGTGAAGGAACGGACACCCGAGGCCTCATGACGTTCTTGCTCATAGGGGCCCTGATCTGGTCCTACCTTTCCATGATCTTCGAC
>CAXTDD010000333.1:0-4122 GCA_964242955.1 uncultured Rubrobacteraceae bacterium
CTGGTGGCCCCGATCAGCGTGACGTCCAAGCACTCCTCAACCGGATTCCGTATCACCCACCTTCCGGTAAGGACCTCTCGGAAGCTGGGCCTAAAAGATGCGACACGTTGAATAATGATGCGGATCTCGAGGCCTGAAGGCGCCGCCGGAGTGGAATCCGAGGCCGGTTCTTGGTGCGATGTTACAAGCCTGCATCTTTATGCAGCACCGCCACGAGGCTCGAAGATTATGACGCTGGGGTTCTGGTAGGCTGTCCTGTAGAGGTCTTCGCGCTGGGCGTAGGGGAGCCAGCCCGCGCCGGGGTAGCGCTTGTGGAAGATAACGTACCGCAAATCGTACTCTTGCATGATGCGCCCCGTCTTCTCTCTAGTCGGGCGCTTGTTAGCCCGCAAGGCGTCCTGCGGCGGGCATTGTCCTCCCCGCTAATCGTCTTCCTCGGCGGGACCGACCACTGCCGGCAGGGCGAGGGCCACATTCTCCTCCGGGTGCTCCGGAAAAACGGCCCTCACCTCCAACCGACCGCCCAGCGCCGCCAGGTAAGACGCGAGCGTGGTGAGGCTCATGTCGCCCCGCTTCTCGATCTTCGCGACGTAGGGCTGGGAGACGCTGAGGCCCCGCGCCACGTCGGCCTGGGTCACCCCGAGGGCCTCGCGCAGTTCGTGCAACGCTATCAGCGCGTCGTAGGCGTGGCTCAGTCTATCGACCTCCCTGCGGCGTTCCGCGCCGCGCTCAGGATCGCCAAAGAACGCGTCGCTCAAGTCTTTGAACTTGTTTCGTCCGCTCATAGGTTTTCTCCTCCTTCGCGTAGTTCCTCCAGGTGCTCGTCGTACAGACGGTCAGCCTCCGGGATCTTCTCCTCGTAGAACTGCCGCCACCGACCAGCCTTGTCCCCGCCAATGAGCAGTATCGCCATCCGGCGTGGGTCGAAAGCGAACAGAATCCTCAGGCTGCCGCCCGGCGGTCTCAACTCCTTCATGTTCGGATGGCGAGATCCCGACACCGTGTCAGCCAACGGACGTCCCAAGGCCGGTCCTCTGTCTTCGAGCTTCCCAACCGCGGGGATCACAGCACGCTGCTCGGTTTCGGACAACCCTTCCCACCACTCCCCGAACTCATCCGTGTACTCTACATCCCAGGCCATGCCACATTATAACCTATAGGTTATTTAGCATAGCGCAGATGGGACGGCTGGCCCGGGCAAAAGGAAGTCGTGCTCCATACGGTGGATACTTGCGGTCCGGGCTATCGAGCGTTGCGGGGCTCGAAGATTATGACGCTGGGGTTCTGGTAAGCGGTTCTGTAGAGGTCTTCGCGCTGGGCGTAGGGGAGCCAGCTCACGCCGGGGTAGCGTTTGTGGAAGACGACGTATCGAACGTCGTTCTCCTGCATGATGCGCCGCGTTCTCTCTCCCGTCGGGTGGGCCAGGACCCAGAGAGCGTCCCAGAGGGGCTCCTCGCCGAAGGGGGGGAGGTCCCGCGCGCGCCGGATGCGGGCCGCGTCGTAGGACTGCATCTTCGTGTAGCCGCCCATCGCCAGCATCCCGCGGCTCGGGACGTAGTCGAGGTAGGGCGTGGCTATGATGCTACCGCCTTCGTTGTGCTCGCCGAGCCAGGTTCCGGCGGCCGAGATCTCGGGCGGGGCCGGCCTGTCTTTGGGGCGCTCGCTCGGGCCGGCGGCCTGCTCCAGGTTGCGCGTCGTCTGGACCAGCACGAGCCCGGTGGAGAGGATGGCCGCGGCCAGCGTGACCGCCAGGGCGGCCCGCGACGGGGCGAGGCGCGGTGCTGTGCGCAGGAGGAGGACGATCGCCGGGGCCGCCAACAGGGCGAGGGGGGCGCCGAGGTCGCGGTCGAAGCGGTCGGGGAAGCCGGAGTAGCTCGTCTGGCTGCCGACGAAGAGGAGGGCTGCCCACGCGATCAGGGTGAGGTGCGCCAGCCTGGCCGGCGCGTTGCCGTCCGTGCGGTTCGGGAGGAGCATCAGAGCGCCGAGGAGGCCCAGCCAGAGGACGGGCGCCGTGATCGTCACGAGCAAATACGTCGGGTGGTTGGCCGGCTTGGTGCCTATCGCCATCGCCACCGCGTCCCCGCCCCGCCCGGCCTCCGAGTCGCCGAAGACCCCGGCGACGAGGTCGGGCAGGTCGTAGGTGTCCCAGGCAAAAGCGGCGGCCAGCACGAACAGGAGGGCTAGAGATGCCAGAAGGTAGAGCCCGGTCCTCCTGTGGCGGAGGAGCAGGTACGGCAGGAAGAAGAGCGTGACGACCGCGAGGAGCACGGCCATTACGTAGCCGGCGATCTGGTGGTAGAAGACCGCGGACGAGCCGAGCAGGGCAAGGAGCAGGCCCGCCCTGACCGTGGGGGTGGCGTAGGCCCCGATCAGGGCGGCGACCGCCATGATTATTACGACCTGCTCCCCCACGAAGTTCGGGTACCGTGCCTCGACGAAGTGTAGATAAGCCCCGCCGAGCACGGGACCGGAGAGGAACGCGGCGGCAATGCCCACGGACGGCCCCCACAGCCGCCCTGCCAGCGCGTAGCTCGACAGCGACGTCAACGCGAGTAGCGCGGGGGCCAGGGCGGGGAAGAGGACCATCGGCTCCAGCCCACTGAGGTCGGAGATCATGGCCGAGAGCGCGTGGAAACCGGGCGGGTAGAGCATGAACGATTCGGTGGAACCGCTATCCGCCATCATGCCCGTCATGATCGCGTGCTCGTAACGGTCGACGCCCCGCGGGAAGGGCCACCCGTTCAAGACGGGTCCAAGATAACCCCGCGCCAGCGCTAGTAACAGCGCCACGGAGAGCAGACCATAGACGGCCTTCGGCGACAGCTCCGGGTGTGGTTCCTCCGATGCCGCCTCGGGCGCGCTTCTGCGCCGCAAGGAGAACCAGTAGAGGACGCCGGAGAGGAGCACCAGCGCGGCTATCGGGATCATGGCCCACCCGCCCGGAAAACCGAAGAACACGCCCAGCGCCAGCAGCAGCGCCAAACAGAGCGGCACCAGCGTCGCGACGCCCGGCGCCGGCGGGAGGGGGGCGAGTGGACCCGAAGCCGCCTTTGCCGGTCCGAAGAGCAGCCGGGCGACGAGGCCGGCGAAGAACACCAGGGCAACGGAGACGACCGAGACCGTAGCGGTTATGCCCGTCCCGAGGATGCTCGCGAGGATCAGGGCTGTGGCGGGTACGAGCGTTACGGAGAGGGCTATCGCGTAGGCGAGGCGTTCGGCCCGGTCATCCGTGGCGGCCAGGCACCCGGCCCAGAAATAGCCGGGGACCAGGCAGACCAGGAGGGCTATGGGGACGGCCCGGATCAGGTCGAGTAGCACGCCCCACCCCCCGCGCGGGGGCCCGCGCCCGCTACCATTCAGGTCCTCTACAGGTAGACTCGTGCATCGTCAGAATGTATAACAGAGTTTTTGGGCCTGGCGGAGACCGGGCCGATAAGGTGCGTGCGTGGACCCTGCAGGGGTATAAATACGGGACGCTCGCGGCCTCCGGGGCCGCGCGGTTGGTGAGGGATTGGTCTCAAACGGTGATAGATCGGGGCGAACGCTTCTGAGGTGGGGCCGCGGGGTCCTTCTTCTCGTCCTTGCCTGCGCGCTCGTCTCCTGCCTGCAGACCGCCGAGGGCCGGCAGCAGCCCGAGCAGCAGGAGGGCGGCGGGGAGCCCGAGCGCCCGAACGTCGTCCTGATCCTCACGGACGACCTCGACGCGAAGTCCCTCGAATACATGCCCAACCTCCGCTCCGAGATGATCGAGAAGGGCACGACCTTCGAGAACTCCTTCGTGACCAACTCTTTGTGCTGCCCGAGCCGGGCGACGACCCTGCGCGGCCAGTACGCCCACAACCACCAGGTTCTCTCCAACGAGCCGCCGCGCGGCGGCTTCGCGAAGTTCCGCTTCCTGGGCCACGAGAACTCCACGATGGCGACCTGGACGCAGGAGGACGGCTACAGGACGGCCTTCTTCGGCAAGTACCTCAACGGTTACGCCGAGACGTACGTGCCGCCAGGCTGGGACGAGTGGTACGGGATGGCGGGCAACTACCTCAGCCACATGCTCAACGAGAACGGCCACATGGTCAACTACGACCCCGAAGAGTTCTACGACACCGACGTGCTCTCGGAGAA